>JAFVVU010000009.1 GCA_017502065.1 Clostridia bacterium
AGCTCAGTTTGTCCGTTCTGAATCATTTTTCCTATCCCCACAAACAAAAAAGGGTGTAAAAAACTTAGTTTTTTACACCCTTTTTCGTTATATCGGTGCGTACACCGACATTATTTTTTCTGCAATTTTAATTCCGTCAACTGCGGCGCTCATTATGCCGCCGGCATATCCTGCACCCTCACCGCAGGGATAAATTCCGTTTGCAGATGCGGAAACAAGCTCATCGTTTCTGCGAATGCATACCGGAGATGATGTTCGTGTTTCAGGTCCCGTAAGGACGCCGCCTTTTGCAAACCCTTTAATTTTTTTATCAAACTCCGCAAATCCGGTTTTAAGCATATTATTGATAAATCCCGGATAGATGCGGCTTATATCAGTAAATTCCACTCCCGGAAGATACGACGGATTAGTATTTCCGCCTTTTCCCGTACCTAAAAATTCATTTAGATACCGACACGGTGCTTTATAGTTTTTGCCTGCCATATTAAATGCACGTTTTTCAATCTCACGCTGGAATTTTACGCCGTCAAGTGCACCGTCGCCGAAATCGTCCGGAGTTACCGAAACAACAATTGCGCTGTTGGCATTTTCCTTATCACGCGCATATTCACTCATTCCGTTTGTTACAACGCCGCCTTCTTCCGATGCGGCGGCAACAACGCTGCCACCGGGACACATACAAAAGCTGTATACTCCCCTGCCGTTTTCACGGTACGATAGTGCATAATCCGCATGGGAAAGCTTGGGATGTCCGGCAAAATCGCCGTACATTGCACGGTCAATCATTTCCTGTTTATGTTCTACCCTGAAGCCCACCGAAAACGGTTTTGGTTCCATTTTTATTCCTTTTTTGAAGAGCATTTCAAACGTATCACGTGCACTGTGTCCTATTGCAAGAACAAGCACACTGCAATCCTGCCACTGCCCGTTTATTTTAACTGCTTCCAGCCTTTCGGTTATACGGATATCTTCAAGCTTTGAGAAAAATCTTATCTCGCCGCCAAGCGAAATTATTTCTTTTCGCATTTCGGCAACAACGGTTTTAAGCTTGTCCGTTCCGATATGCGGTTTTGCCTGATATGTTATTTCTTCCGGAGCGCCGAAAGCCGCAAAGGTTTCAAGTACGGCTTCGCATCTTGCGTCGTTTATTCTTGTGGTAAGCTTTCCGTCGGAAAATGTTCCGGCACCGCCTTCACCGAACTGAACATTGTTTTCAGGGTCAAGTCCGCCGCCGTTCCAGAATTTTTTCACTGCAATATCACGCGACTCAACATCGCCGCCACGTTCAATAACAAAGGGTTTATATCCGTTTCTTGCCAGGGTATATGCAGCAAAAATCCCCGCAGGACCAAACCCTGCAATAACCGGTCGTGAAGTAAGCTTTTTGTTTCCGAAAATAAACGGGGTTCTATCCTGCTTTTTTATAAGCACTGCATCGGCGCCTATTTTTGCGGCAAGCTTTTCCTGATTGCAATCAGGATCAATAATAACGCTGTAGACAAACTTAAGTTCGCTCTTTTTGCGCGCATCAACAGACTTTTTGATTATCCGCACATCGCCGGCAGAGGAAATCCCTGTTTTTTTAATTACGGCTTCTTCAACCCTCATATCCGAATTTACCGGAATTTTTATGTTATTTATGCGTATTGGCATAATTTCCTCC
>JAFVVU010000124.1 GCA_017502065.1 Clostridia bacterium
CACTGGATCAAGATTTTAAATAAACGAATCAAGAAAGTTCATTTCAAGGACTACAGACGTGCGGCAGGCGATTTGCACGGGTTTGTAGATATTCTTGCAGGCGAAGTAAACTGGCCGGCAGTTATGGATCAGCTTGCAAAAATCGGTTACGACAACTGGGTTTCGGCAGAAATGCTTCCGCCATACACACACTATCCGGAAGCAATTGTTTATAATACATCCTTGGCAATGGATAAAATATTAGGGAGGAAATAATTATGATTAAAGTAGGTTTGATAGGCTGCGGCTATATGGGAACAATGCATGCGAACTGCTATAAAAATATTGACGGTGTGGAAATAGTTGCGCTTGCTGATATAAGACGTGAAACTGCAGAAAAATTGGCTGAAGGAACAGATGCTGTGATTTACGGCGACGGGCACGAACTGATTGATAATGCGGATGTGGATATTATTGATATCTGCCTGCCTACATATATTCATGCGGAATATGCAATGGCTGCAATGGAAAAGGTGAAATATCTGTTTGTTGAAAAACCCGTTGCACTTACTGAAGAGCAGGGAGCACAGATGCTTGCAAAAGCAGAAGAAACCGGTACTTATGTACAGATAGGTCAGGTAATCAGATTCTGGGATGAATATGTAAAGCTTGCTGAAATTGTGGCATCCGGTAAAATGGGCAAATTTGTCAATGCAAACTTCAGAAGAATCAGTCCCACACCTACATGGGGGTGGAACGACTGGCTCAGAAAATATGATTCTCGGGCGGTTCGGCACAGGATCTGCACATTCATGATATGGACTATGTTCTTTCGCTGTTTGGCAAGCCGAACAGTATAAAATCGGTTAAAAACACTCTCGGTGAAAAAAATTCATATATCAATTCACTTCTCAGCTATGATGATTTTGTTGTTACGGTTGAAGGCACATGGGGACTTCCTGAAACACATCCGTTTGAAGCAACATTCAGAGTTGTGTTTGAAAACGGTGTGGTGGAAAATGCCGGCGGTAAGCTTATGCTTTATACGGATACGGCTGCCGAAGAAATCAAAATTGAAAAGGATGAAAGTCTTACCGGCGGATTTGAAGGCGGTAACATCTCTGATCTTGGCGGTTACTATAATGAGCTGGTATACTTTACAAACTGTGCAAAAGCTGGCGCAAAAGTAGAAAAGGCAACTCTTAAAGATGCTGTGGAATCCCTTATTTTTGTGCGTGAAGAAATAAGAAACGCATAAATATAAAAAATATAGATGACAACCCGATTTCGGGTTGTCATTTTTGTTTTTTTGTGGTATAATTGACGCATGCTTAATATAATGTAAAAAATTCCTGAATTTTGGGGTGAAAATAATGGTATATAATAATATTCTGGAAGCAATCGGCAATACGCCGATGGTAAAGCTTAAAAACATTGCACCGAAAGACGGTGCGGACATTCTGGTAAAGGTTGAAGGCCTTAATGTTGGCGGTTCAATCAAAACCCGAACTGCTTATAATATGATTAAAGATGCTATCGCGCGCGGTAAGATAAATGAGAATACTGTTATCGTGGAACCGACAAGCGGAAACCAGGGTATCGGGCTTGCTCTTGTTGGTGCTGTAATGGGATATAAAACTAAAATTATTATGCCCGATTCCGTAAGTGAAGAACGTCGCAAGCTGGTTCGTCACTACGGTGCGGAGGTTATTTTAGTACACGATGCAGGAAACATCGGTGCATGTATTGATGAATGTTTGCGTCTTGCTCTTTCAATGGAAAAGGAAGACCCGAATGTGTTCGTTCCGCAACAGTTTGAAAATCCTGCAAATCTGCAAATTCAAAGAGAACAGACGGGACGTGAAATTCTGGAGCAGGTTGACGGTCCTATCCACGGCTTTTGTTCAGGAATAGGTACCGGCGGCACGATTACCGGAATCGGTGAAACACTTAAAGAGAAAAATCCTGATATGAAAATATGGGCGGTGGAGCCGGAAAATGCAGCAATTTTATCCGGCGGGTCTATCGGCACACATGTTCAGATGGGTATCGGCGACGGAATTATCCCTGCAATATTAAATCAGAATATTTATGATGATATCTGCCTTGTAACAGATGAGGAAGCAATTGAAACTTCAAA
>JAFVVU010000125.1 GCA_017502065.1 Clostridia bacterium
CTACACGGCTGTAACCGTATTTGCCTATTGTGCCTTCGCCCCATCCGTTTACAAGGTTTGCCATTTTTTCATAAACTGTACCATCCTCCAGCATTAAATCCTGAAGCTCGCCCGATGATGGATTAGATGTTTTTACAAGCACAAAAATGTCTCTGTCAAATTCGTTGCAGTCTTTTACAAACGGTGCAATACCGTCAGTTCCGAGATATCCGTTAACTGTAACGGAATCAGGTTCAAACGGACGAACCTTTTCACCGCAGATATCTGTTTGTCCGAGATATGCACAGGAATATGCGCTTGCTGTTGTTCCTATATCGTTACGTTTTACGTCAAGAATAACGTAAAGTCCTTTTGATTTTGCATATTTTATTGTTTCTTCAAGTGCCATAACACCTGCGCTGCCGTACATTTCATAGTAAGCGGACTGCGGTTTTACAGCAGGAACGATGTCATAAAAGCTGTCAATAAGACCTTTGTTAAATTCAAGGATTGCCGCTGCCGCACCTTTAAGGTTTTTGCCGTGCTTCTCAAATGCTTTGTCAATAATATATGACGGAACATATTCAAGCTTCGGGTCAAGACCTGCAACTGTAGGGTTATTTTTTTCTATAATCTTTTCAATAAGCTTATCCATACTCTTTCTCCTTATGCTTTTTTGTGAGCAATGTTACCGCCCACTATTGTATATTTAACTTCGCCTGAAAGCTCATATCCGTCATACGGTGAGTTTTTGGATTTTGATGCAAATTCCGAAACATTAACAGTTCTTTTTGCATTTGCATCAAAGATAACCACGTCAGCCGGTGCACCTTCGGAAAGTGTTCCTGCAGGGATACCAAGGATTTTTGCAGGGTTTACTGAAAGCTTTTCAATAAGCTCCGGCATTGTGATAACGCCTTCGTTCACAAGGCAGCTTATTCCGAGTGAAAGTGCAGTTTCAAGACCTACAATTCCGTTTGCCGCATAGTCAAATTCCACATTTTTTTCGTCTATATGATGCGGTGCATGGTCGGTTGCAATTGCATCAACAGTACCGTCTTTTATAGCCTCTTTTATTGCCGCAACATCTTCGTCTGTGCGAAGCGGAGGGTTCATTTTCGCATTTGTGTTATATCCAACAACTGCCGCATCTGTAAGAGAGAAATAATGCGGACAGGTTTCGCAGGTCACTTTAACGCCGCGTTTTTTCGCCTGACGGATGATTTCCGCAGAGCCCTTTGTGCTTATGTGCGCAATATGCACCGGCACACCTGTTTCTTCGGAAAGGATAACATCACGTGATACCATAACTTCTTCCGCCGCATCGGGAATTCCGCGCAGTCCGAGATATGTTGAATAATATCCTTCGTTCATTACACCGCCGTCAACAAGTGACATAACTTCGCAGTGTGAAATTACCGGTATATCAAATCCGGATGAATAAATAAGTGCTTTTCTCATCATGCCGGCGCTTGAAACGGGACGACCGTCGTCGGAAATGGCAACTGCGCCTGCAGCTTTGAGTTCGCCTATTTCAGAGAGTTCTTCGCCTTTCTGACCTTTTGTTATTGCGCCAATGGGATATACGTTAACAGAGCCTTCTTTTTCAGCTTTGTCTTTTATGAATGTAACAACAGCCGCATTGTCGGTTACGGGATTTGTGTTCGGCATGCAGGCAACGGATGTAAATCCGCCTTTTGCCGCCGCAGCCGTACCTGTTGCAATTGTTTCTTTATATTCAAAGCCCGGTTCTCTTAAATGAACGTGCATATCAACAAGGCCCGGTGCAACGATGCATCCTTTTGCATCAATAATTTCGGCGTCCTTTTCGTCAAATGCGGAAACAATTCTGCCGCCGTCAATAAAGATATCGCGAATTTCGTTTATATTATTTGCAGGGTCAATTACAAGACCGTTTTTGATAATTTTTTTCATTCTTCGTTCCTCCTGTTTGCAAATATGTACAGCAGAGCCATACGGATTGCAACACCGTTTGTTACCTGCTCGTCAATAACGCTTCTTTCGTGGTCGGCAATACCTGTTGTTATTTCAACACCGCGGTTAACCGGACCCGGATGCATGATAAGCGCGTCGGGTTTTGCAAGTTTAAGCTTGTCCTCGTTAAGACCGTAGTATTTTGCATATTCACTTACGCTTGGGAAAAGTCCGCTTTTCTGACGTTCAAGCTGCATACGGAGGTTCATTACAACATCTGCATCTTTAATTGCTTCTTCAACGGTTTTGCAAACGGTTACGCCAAGTTCCTCAACGTTTTTCGGAAGAAGTGTTGCAGGAGATGCAACATAAACCTTTGCGCCCATTGTGTTAAGTCCGTAGAAATTACTTCTTGCAACGCGTGAATGAAGCACGTCACCGAGGATTGCAACCTTAAGTCCTTTAAGGCTTCCTTTTTTCTCAACCATTGTGAACATATCAAGAAGAGCCTGTGTCGGATGCTCGTTCATACCGTCACCTGCGTTTATTACGGACGCGTTAACGTGCTGCGAAAGAAGGTGCGGTGCGCCTGAACAGTTGTGGCGCATTACAATAACGTCGCATCCCATAACATCAAGTGTTCTTCCTGTATCAAGAAGGTTTTCACCTTTTGCAACGCTTGAACCTGATGCAGTAATATTTGCGGTATCCGCACTTAAATATTTACCTGCAAGCTCAAACGACATTCTTGTTCTTGTGCTGTTTTCGTAAAACAATGTTATAACCGATTTGCCGCGAAGATGCGGAACCTTTTTCACGTTCTGCGAAAGGATATGCTTCATTGTTGCGGCATTGTCAAGAATATACTGTATCTCTTCAGCGCTTACATCTTTAAGGCCGAGAAGGTCTTTTCTTGTCCAGTTCATTTCTCAATCACTCCTATCTCGATATTGTCGTTACCGTCTGTTTCGGTAAGATTTACGGCAATAATCTCATCGGCTGAGGTGGGGATATTTTTACCCACATAATCCGCACGGATAGGAAGCTCCCTGTGTCCTCTGTCAATAAGAATTGCAAGCTGAATATTTTTCGGACGGCCAAGCTCCATAATAGCGTCAATTGCCGCGCGAACTGTTCGTCCTGTGTAGAGAACGTCGTCAATAAGCACGATTTTACTGTTCGTTACAGGAAAACTTATGTTTGTATCCGAAAGGGTAGGATGCTCGGAAAGCATACTGAGGTCATCACGGTAGAATGTGATGTCAAGCACACCCATTTCGATTTCCGTACCTTCAATCTCACGGATTTTAGCGGCAATACGCTCGGCCAAGATAACGCCGCGGCGCTGAACCCCTACAAGATACAGATTTTCCGTACCCTTATTTTTTTCAATGATTTCAAATGCCATACGGGTAATTGCTCTTGAAACAGCATCGCTGTCCATAAGCGTTCTTTTTGAAACAAAATTCTTCATTACTGCACCTCCCAGATATATGTACAAAAAAACCGCCCATCTTTAATGATAAGCGGCATAGTAATCCCATTATTTTCCTATAGACCATCTTACCGGCATCTCTGTACCAATTTAAAGACTTACATATATTATATACTATAATAAGACATTTGTCTATAGAATATTTCCCATTTTATGAAATTTGTCTAAAATATCCAAAAATTCCTGCGGCAGAGGTGCCGAAAGCTCCATATACTGACCTGTTTCAGGATGAATAAATCCAATAATTCTGGCGTGAAGAAGCTGACCGCCATGTCCTAAAGTATCTTTTTTAGGACCATACACTGGGTCGGCGGCAACAGGATGGCCGATATGGCTCATATGCACACGAATCTGATGTGTACGCCCTGTTTCAAGGCGGCATTCCACAAGGCTATAGCCGCGGAATTCTTCAAGTACCCTGTAATGAGTAATTGCATTTTTGCTATTAGTTTGTGTAACACACATTTTCTTGCGGTCCTTCGGGTTTCTGCCTATTGGCGCATCAACCGTACCTTCCTGCTCTTTAAGATGTCCGTGCACAAGTGCAACATATTTTCTTGTAACGCTGTGCACCTTTATCTGTTCGGCAAGGTGAAGATGTGCGGCATTTGTTTTTGCAACAAGAAGCACACCGCTTGTATCTTTATCGATGCGGTGAACAATGCCCGGACGGGCAACTCCGTTTATTCCCGAAAGGTTGCCTTTGCAATGATGCATAAGCGCATTTACAAGTGTGCCGCTTAGGTTTCCTGCGGCAGGATGAACAACCATACCCTGCGGTTTATTTACGGCAAGAATATGTTCATCCTCGTACACGATATCAAGGGGAATATCTTCTTCCGTAACCTCATAAGGCTGAAGCTCGGGTACGTCAAGCTCAATCTCATCGCCCTCGCGGAGCTTGTAGTTTACCTTGACAGGCTTACCGTTTACGAATAAAAAACCATCATCCGCAAGCTTTGAAATGTAAGAGCGTGTATATTCAGTTTCCGCGGATAAAAACTTATCCACTCTTTCACCGATGGCGGCGTCACTTACTGTTATTTTCATATTTTTAACCTTTCTTGCCGGATGTTAAAAATGTACTTAGTATAAAAAGTCCTGCACCAACACATATGAATACGTCAGCAGTATTGAAAATCGCAAAATTTATAAGACGGAAATCAAAAAAATCCACCACATATCCAAGCGTGAGTCTGTTGACGAGGTTGCCGATACCTCCTGAAATCATAAGCGTAAATGCAATAAGTTCAATATGCTTTTTCGGTTTTGAATATATGATATATCCGATAAGTGCAAGAATAAGCACAACGGTAAGCACTGTTGTAAAGTGCGGAAACCCGGCAAACATACTGAATGCGGCGCCGGTATTTTCGGCATATGTAATATGAAAAACGCCGTCGATGATGGGAAACGCCGGTTTTGCCGTGTTTACAATGTGTTTTATTATAAGGTCAAATGCGGTAAGGAGAATACCTGCCGCGGCATATATATAATACAAAAAATCACCTGCTTAAATAAGTCATTTTATATAAATCCTTTTGCACCAAAGCTTATGTACTCGCCGTCCGATACAACAATATGGTCAAGAAGCATAATACCGAGTGTGGATAAAACATCCTTTACTTTCTGAGTAAACTTAATGTCTTCAAAAGAAGCTTCAAGAATTCCGGACGGATGATTGTGTGCAAGCACAACAGCTGAGGCATTGTGTTTTATTGCAAGGGTTGCAAGCTGACGTAAATTCACAAGAACTTCGGAACTGTTGCCGCTGCCCATATTTTCACATCGCACAATATTGCACGATGCATCAAGTGCAATTGCATAAAATGTTTCTTCGGGCAAATGAGATAAAAGTGAAACGGCATATTCACCGAATTCGCTTGATGTGCGAAGAGTTTTTGTGTTTCTGGTTTTCTGTTTATCGCAGTAGCGGACGGTATCCATAATAAGATGGAGCCATACGGCACTGCCCTCGCCAATACCTTTACATGCGGCAAGCTCTTCAACCGATGCATTAAAAACATTGTTTATATTCCCGAACTTATCAATAAGCTCATATGCAATTTTCTTTGTGTCCTGACGGGGAATTGCCGCCTGGAGCACAAGTTCAAGCACTTCGTGTGGTGCAAACCCGTCAAAACCGGTTGCAAGATATCTTTCGCGCAGACGTTTTCTGTGCCCTGCGCGCGGGTCTTTATTTTCCATAGTTATCAACCTTCTGTGTAGTTAAATACGTTTTTGTTAGCCTCTGAACAAATAATTTCAAGAGGACAATCTGAAAGAATTTCTTTAAAAACTTCCATAGCGCAGATTTCTGTTTCGTAGTGTCCGGCAATAACAAGATTTTGTCCGGCATCTGCCGCATTTCTTGCACCTGAATATTTAATATCGCCTGTAACGTAAACATCTGCCGAAACCATGGATAAAAGGCTTCCGCCGCTGCCGCTGCAAACCGCCACGGTCTTTACTTTTGCATTTCCGTCACCAACAAAATTTGTGGACGGCAAATCAAAGCATTTGCACACAAATGCCGCAAAATCGGCAAGCGTAGTTTCCTTTTCAATAGCACCTACTCTGCCAATGCCGTAGTCGGTACCATTTTCGTCAGTATAAGTGATTTCAATCGGTTTTGTTCCCGAAATACCGAGCTTATCGGCAAATATATCATTAAGACCGCCCTTTGCAGAATCAAGATTTGTATGTGC
>JAFVVU010000126.1 GCA_017502065.1 Clostridia bacterium
AAAAACAGAAAAACACCGCATTATTACTGACTTTTCAGCAATTATGCGGTGTTTAGCTTTTGGCGGAGAAGGAGCTCTGCCACCCATATACACAATATTTATTTTTTGTGGTTTTTCTCTTAAATTTTTCCAAACTTATCTTTAATAAATCTGACAAAGTTATCCCCTTGTATTACATAAGCTCCATCCGGAGACTTTTCGGCATAACCCTGATCGACGAGTTCTTGATTGGCTTTTCTTATTTGCATACGAGTCTCTTCAGTAAGTCCAAACACCCTATCAAGGTGTTCGAACTCTTTTTGTGCATCGTATGCTTCTAACCTTTCTTTTGCCTTTTCCACAGCTTCTTCATAAGTACAATGATTTACCTCAGCATATCTTTTTTTCTCTTCATCACTAACTTTTTTCTTTTTCAACCACTTTCTCATATCGGTAATAGTCATCGTTTTTAAGTGGTGCTTTTTATCATCAAACAATTTATCTATACGTGCCACTAGTTCTTCTATACTACAATTATTTGTTTTTTCCAGTTGTCTTATAATTTCTTTCGGGAGGATCCCTGCTTTATAGTCTTGGGAAATCAACAACATATCTTTTTGGCTCAAATAATCACCTCATTTCTTACATATTATATCATAAACAATAGAATATTTCACCATCAGCAGAAGGTCTTTATTAAACAAGGCCTGCTGCTTTTATGTTTTTTATTTTTTTGCCGTAATGTACCACATTACCCCATAATTCTTTTTAATTCTTTTGCAATGAATTCCGCATGCAGTTTTCTCACTTCAACGGTATAATGCACGTGGTCATCATAGGCTTCTGCTCCAAGCGGCAGCGTGAAATCATACAGGTTGATTATCGGAACATTATATTTTTCCATTATTCCGACAGCAATTTTATTATATTCAACTACATCGGCATTGAATCGTTCAACACCTTTGTTTCTTTCAATGTACGAATGATGAATTTCGTCATTAACAGGGGTTGTTGTAATGAAAACCGGTGCAATACCATGACTTTTTACAAGATCAATAATTTCACACAGATTTTTCTCATACAATTCAGGGCCAACCTGCAAAGTGCCTTTCGGAGGATGACGTTTAATGTCGTGAAGTCCACAATTGAAAAGAAAAACATCGTAGTTCAGTTTTCCGTCTTTTTCCTGCCCCTTTACAAAGTCAAGCACGCGGCAACTGTCGCCGCCATTTCCGCCCACCGCCATATTGATGTTATCAAGTGCTTCCTGCATACCCTCGCGAGGAATACAGAAGAATTTATCCGAAACTTCAGCGGTAAGATAATCACCGTAATGTACACTTATACTATCGCCTATAACAAATAATTTTTTCAAAACATAACATTCCTTAATATATTACACTCTGTCGTCATACATTTCCATTGCTTTACAAATATCATCAAAACTATTGCATTTTCCATTTTTAACATAGAGGTAAGATGTTGTCATACCGCTTACAAGGCAGCTTTTTATGTCAAGACCTGCCAAAAGACCTGCACAAAAACCGGAGTTAAAATTATCTCCTCCGCCGGTGGTTTTCTTTGGTTTTTCACACAAAACACCCTGAACCTCCACCTCACCGCCGTCAAACACTGCTGCTGAGCTGTCAACCGGGTGAATTACAACTGTGCCGATACCCGAAAATTCCTTGATTGCCCTTGCAACCGGCAATGAGCCTTCATATTCACCGTCACACAAAACAGAGTGCATTACCATTGCCTCACTTTTATTAAGGCCAAGATATGTGGGAGCGTACTGACTATAACGGCCAAACATTTTAAGTGCCGCCTTTATCTCCTCCGGACTGCGTTTTGCACAATCTGCGATATCTATAAAAATTTTTCTATCCTTGGTTTTAAGTTTAGGCATTACGATTTCAAGGAATTTTTCATATATTTCATGGAAATGCACCAGATAGCTCCAGTTTACAAGGGTGATAATATCTGCATCTTCAAAATATTCAACAAGCTCTTCAATGCTTACACGTTCAATTAAATCATTCCATGTAAGCCGGCTGATTTCTTTAACATTACTCATAATAATCTTTCCGTCTTCAAACTCAAAAAGATATGAGTATCCGGGTTCACTTACCGTTACTGTTTTGCAGTTTTTATGCAAATCAAATATGGGATTAACTTCCGGATATCCGAGTGCACCAACGCAAGTACAGTTTACGCCCATATTTGCAAGTCCGTTAATGTAGTGCGGTCCGCATCCGCCGAAATCTGTTTTTTCAAAAACAAGTTCTACATTTCCGCTTATTCCTGCAAGACTTGTAATCTTTTCACCGAATTTATCAATAGTTGGAAAGTATGTACAATTACTTTCATCTGCACGTGTTTTAACGGGTTTTACCACATAATCAATAAACCCGTCAAACCCTGCGCTTACAAATTTAGACTGCACTAATTTCTTTTTATCTTTAAACTGTTGTGAATATTTCACATTATCCTCCAAAAGTATTTATTTTACCTAACCGTTTCTTATATCAGTAATAGTCATTACTTCTATAGGGAACCGCTATGCAAGGGTGCATAGCGGTAATTTTCTTTCAGTCCCCATTATTTAAAAAGCTCATTTACCGATTTTTCTCTTGTCGGAAGCTCTGTTAAATATCTTCTTAACATTTCCTGAGTTATTCCGTTGTTTTCAATTATTTCTTTATAGAAATATGCACTCGGCTTTGGTGTTCTTTCAAATGTATCAAAATCCACATTAACAAGCCCAAAACGCGGGATAAATGTTTTCCACTCATAATTATCCATAAATGACCAGTACAGATATCCTTTTACGTCTACACCCATCTTTATTGCCTCGTGCAGTGCATTAAGATAAAGTGTAAGATACACAATTCGGAATCTGTCGTCATAGCAAGTGCATCCGTTTTCCGTAATGTATACGGGTTTATCTTTAAGTCTGTTCAAAAAGCCGATTATATTTTCAGGGAACATCTCTTCATGAGAAAAATCCATCGGAAGAAGTTTTAACAGTTTATGTTCGTAACGGGTACCAAAACCTTCTTTTCGTCTTGAATCCATCATTGTTCTTGTATAGATGTTTACAGCCCAGTAATCCATTGTATCTTTAACTTCTTTGTCGTATACGGCATCACGGAACGGCATTACAATTTCACCCGTTCTGATTGCATTAAAGAAAAATTCATGAGCTGTCCAGTCAAAATAATCAGTCATCATATTATCGAACTTATCGTAATATCTTTTCGGCTGATACATAACACACGCGTGTGCTGTGCTTACAGGTTTGTCCGAATACTGTTTTATAATATGATATCCTCTTGCATGGTAACGTACCATATTGATTTTAAAATCAATCCTTGCATCACCAAGTCCGAGATTAAACTCATTCATTACATTCCAGCTATCCACAAACGGAGCGATTTTAGGCACAATAAACTCAAGATATTTTTCCCAATACGGCATATTATCCATTGTGTTAAATCCGCCAAGCTCTTCAAACCACTGCGGATGACAAAGGTGATGGATAGTCATATAAACTTGAATGCCTTTTTCCTTAAGGCGCGTAAGTTCATCCAGAT
>JAFVVU010000127.1 GCA_017502065.1 Clostridia bacterium
AAATAAAATTGACCCGCACGAAAACGGCTGGGGTCCTTATGATATGAATCTTTATCACTTAAGCGATGAGGAAAAGGCAAAACTGAAACATCTTCCGACATCACTTGATGAGGCACTTGATGCGCTTGAAGCTGACCACGATTATCTTACAGTAGGCGGCGTATTCCCCGAAAACTTAATTAAAAACTTTATCGGTGCAAAAAGAGCGGAAATCCGTGAAATGGCGGCAATTCCGCACCCTGCAGAATTTGATAAATATTATAATTTATAATGCAAAATCCCTGCTTTGCACAGCAGGGATTTCGACATAGCAAAGGAGAATTACAATGGATAAGGCGAATTTAGCAATTGAAAAACATAAGAAAGGATATAACTGCGCACAGGCGGTGCTTTCCGTTTTTGCGGAAGAAATCGGTCTTGATGAGGTAACTGCATATAAGCTTATGGAAGGACTTGGAGGCGGTGTTGGCGGTCTTCGTGAGGTTTGCGGCGCATTTTCGGCGGCTGCGGCGGTAATCGGGTTTATGAACAGCAACGGCAGCCTTGACGGAGCAACAAAAAAGGATACTTATGCTACTGTACAGCAGGCGGCGGAGCTTTTCAAAGAAAAATACGATTCTGTGATATGCCGTGAAATTCTTGATAAACATCCCGAATCGTGCGACGAGAAAATTGCCCATGCAGTACGTGTTATAGAAGAGATAATATATTGACAAAAAGGCGGCAAATTGGTATAATTATTAGGTTAAAAAATACTGGAGGGATAAACCTTGATAAAACTTATAGAGAAGCAGGTGTTTCTTCTTGGCGGATCTGAAATTGTTTCTGCTGAAGAATTAAAAGCAAAAGGAAAATCTGCGGAAAATGCCGAGAAAGGCACAATGGCGTACGGCATTTTAAGCGGCCATAACACATCGGGAAATAACGATAAACTCAAAATCAAGTTTGATGCAATGGCATCACACGATATTACATATGTTGGTATAATCCAGACAGCACGTGCCAGCGGACTTGAAAAGTTCCCCATTCCGTATGTGCTGACAAACTGCCATAACAGCCTTTGCGCCGTTGGCGGTACAATCAACGAGGATGACCATATGTTCGGTCTTTCCGCGGCAAAAAAATACGGCGGAATTTATGTTCCGGCACATCAGGCGGTAATTCACCAGTTCATGCGTGAACAGTTTTCTGCCTGCGGAAAAATGATTCTCGGTTCCGACAGCCATACAAGATATGGTGCTCTCGGTACAATGGCAATCGGTGAAGGCGGTCCCGAACTTGTAAAACAGCTGCTCTCAAAAACATATGACATTGATTATCCGGGCGTTATTGCAATCTATCTTGAAAACGCACCTGCTCCCGGCGTAGGTCCGCAGGACGTTGCAATTGCAATAATCGGTGCGGTATTCAAAAACGGCTTTGTTAAAAACAAGGTTATGGAATTTGTTGGTCCGGGCGTTAAAAATTTAAGTATGGACTTCCGTATCGGTATTGACGTAATGACAACCGAAACAACATGTCTTTCTTCAATCTGGACAACCGATGATAAAACAAAAACCTATTTTGAAAAACATAAACGTCCGGAAGCTTATAAAGAAATGGCTCCGGCAGACGTTGCAAAATATGACGGCGCGGTAGTGGTTGACCTTGCAAAAGTAAAACCGATGATTGCAATGCCGTTCCATCCGAGCAACGCATTTACAATTGATGAAGTTAACGAAAATGCGGCAGATATCCTCCGCGAAGTTGAAAAAGCGGCAGCAGCTCAGCTTGGCAGCGACGTTAATTTCAATCTCACAAATAAACTTAAAAACGGTCAGCTTTATGTTGACCAGGGCGTAATTGCAGGATGCGCAGGCGGAACATTTGAAAACCTTTGCGCAGCTGCAGATATTCTTGGAAACACATCAATCGGTAACGACGAATTTGCACTCAGCGCATATCCGTCCAGCCAGCCGGTATATATGGAACTTGTTAAAAACGGCGCAGTTACAAAGCTTATGGCGGCAGGTGTTACACTCCGTACAGCATTCTGCGGTCCGTGCTTCGGTGCAGGCGATGTTCCGGCAAATGGTGCGCTCAGCATAAGACATTCAACACGTAACTTCCCGAACAGAGAAGGTTCAAAACCTGCTCAGGGACAGATTTCTTCCGTTGCTCTTATGGATGCACGTTCAATTGCGGCAACAGCGGCAAATGGCGGAAAACTCACTCCGGCAACCGACCTCGATGTTAAATATACAGATTATGAATATAACTTTGATGATACAGTTTATAAAAACAGACTTTATCAGGGATTTGGAAAAGCAGACGCATCTGCCGAGCTGAAATTCGGTCCTAACATTGCGGACTGGCCGGAAATGACCGAGCTTACAGATAACGTGCTTCTTAAAATGGTAAGCGTAATTGATGACCCCGTAACAACAACGGACGAGCTTATTCCGTCGGGTGAAACATCTTCCTACCGTTCAAATCCGCTTAAACTTGCGGAATTCACGCTTTCAAGAAAAGACCCTGAATATGTGGGTAAAGCAAAAGCAGTGCAGGCAGATGAAAAGATGAGACTTGCCGGAAAAGAAGCGGATGTTATGGCAAAGGTACGTGAAATTGCGCCCGATGCGGATATTAATAATACATCCATCGGAAGCACAATTTTTGCAGTAAAACCGGGTGACGGCTCAGCCAGAGAACAGGCGGCTTCCTGCCAGAAGGTGCTTGGCGGATTTGCAAATATTGCAAATGAATATGCAACAAAACGTTACAGAAGTAACCTTATCAACTGGGGAATGCTTCCGTTTATTACAGAAAAATCAGCAAGCGATTTTGAAAACGGCGAC
>JAFVVU010000128.1 GCA_017502065.1 Clostridia bacterium
TGTCCGCCGGTACAGAAAACAATCTCGCCGCAATCGTGATAATGAAGATGAATGGGTTTGTCAGGTAAAAACCTCTCGATATGAATAGGAATGGTATTGAATTTTTGGTGTTCTTTAAGTGTGGTTTTGGTCTCCATAATCTGATTATACAATTTTGAAAACGAAAAGTCAAGCGATATAAGGTGGTTGCGAAAAAATATAGTATCGATTTATACTATTTATTTTTTTAAAAATGATGTAATATTAAACTAATGAAAAGTTAGAGCAGGAGGGCTTTTATGAAACTGAAAAAATTACTTTGTCTGATGCTTGCGGCAATTTTTGTGTTTGCCACACTGGGAGTATCGGCGGCGAATGAAGAAATTGAAATTTTCCCCGGAGGAGACTGCGAAAGTTATGAGCTTTCCTCGTGGGATACCGGTGCAAGTAAGGAAAGCGGAATTTCGGATGAATTTGTAAAATCGGGGAAATATTCATATAAAATGTCTTATGATTCTCCTGAAGGTACGGGTACGGTTGGTGTAGCTAAATTTGAACCTTTTGAAGGAGCAAATTACACATTTACCGCGTGGGTATATGTTGCAAAAAAGCTTACACCGGAAAGCTATCCGCATATCAATATGATTTTTCAGGACGAAAACTATAAATATATGCAGCGTTCCGACCAGGAGCTTAAAGGTGTACAGGAAGGGAAATGGTATGAAGTTACAGTAAGCGGCACAGCACCTGCCGGCGCTGTTTATCTGCGACTTCAGGCGCGTATGAATCAGGGCGGAACATATTACTGGGACGATGCTTCTCTTAAAGTAAGCGGCGATAAGAAAATAATGCAGGCTTATCGTGAAAAATTGGCACAGGAGCAGCTCCTTATTGATGAAGCAAATGCTTCTCTTAAAGCACAGACCGATGTGGTTTTTGCAACTGAAATGATTGAAGGCACAAACCTTCTTAAAAACACAAGCTTTGAAGAAGGTGAAGGCGCAAAAGCGATAAACTGGAATGGTTACCAGAGCAAATGGGGAGAAATAACCACAAGAACAGACGAGGAAGCACGCACAGGCGAGTACAGTATTAAGATTGATACGCGCGGAAGCAGCCTTGCACCAAATGGTCCTTTTGTAAGTCAAACAATATATATTGAAGACGGACTTATCCCGGGGCAGCAATATGTATTTTCAGCATGGGTAAAAGTAAAGGCTTATTCGCGCGGAGCCGGTGCAGAACTTAAAATAGAACCATACAGTGAACGTTACAGCGCAAGCACTACAAAGCTTCCTATAGCGGACACTCAAAGATATACATGGTCGGAAGAAGATCCTAACGGAGAGGAATGGCATCTTCTTCGTACAACACTTATGGTTGATGAAGAAACCAAAATGCTTATATTCCTTATAAGAATGCGCGGCGAAGGACTTGTGTATTATGATGACGTAACTTTCGGTCTTGCGGATGGCGGCACACGTTTTGATATGTATACAACCCGAGTGTTTAACTATGCTGAAAAAGGCACCGGTACAGCTGTTGCAAATCTGAACACAGCAGGGTTTGCAATTGAACCGGGTTCAACAATGGAATTTGCACTTAAAGACGGAGATACGGTGCTTGAGACTGCCTCTCTTCCGGCGGCAGGAACAGTTACATGGAACTTTGATATTAATAAAATGCCCGAGGAATTAAAAGCATATACGGTTGAGGCTACATATAAAGATGCAAACGGCAATCCCATTGGTGACAGCATTACAAAACGTGTATATAAAACTCACAGACCTGCAAAACTTGACGAAAACGGTAACTATCTTGACGAAAACGGCGAATATTTCTTCCCGGTAATCGGTTACGGTGAGGCGGACGATTTCTGGCAGGAAAGTGAAATTCACGGCATCAATGTGTTTAAACAAACAGTGGGGGGACATGACTTTGACATACTTGATGAGGGCATGAATAATATCAAAAAAATGCTTGACGACGGACTCAAAGCGGGCGTTAAGTTCTGTATCCAGTTTGGTGCAGGAGAGCCTAATGCATATCCGGGCAGATCACAGGAGTTAATGGAAGCTTTTCTTGATAAATGTGCAAACCATCCGGCAATATTTGCGTATTTCCTCATTGATGAGGTGTCGCTTAAAATCAGCAGCACAGCAAAAATCAAAACATATGACTATATGGAATACTGGCTTGAACAAAGCTATATACAGGTAAGAAAAAAGGACACGGTTAACCCGATTTATCTTCTTGATACAGAAGAAAGAAGATGGATGGAACGTTCATCACGTATTGGTGACATATTTGCAACTGACCCGTATCCGAGAACAGAAGAAAAACTTCCGGGATACGCATATCAGCGTGCACGCTGGTCGACAATCGGTAATAATTTTGAAACCCCCAATGCAGTAATCGTACAGATGACACCGTTTGCAGGCGGCTACAGACCGACACCTACAGCAATCCGTCATCAGTACTATCAGGCGTTCTGGGGCGGTGCAAAAATGCTTGGTTTCTTCTCACTCACAGGCGCGCCCGATATGACGCTTGAATCAATCAAGGACGACCCGGTAAGATATGAAGAGCTTTGTAAATTCTATAACACGGGCGAACAGCAGATTGCATTTGAACATTTTACAACACCTGATACAACGCTTATTGCAAACTGGCAGGAAGCTGATGTTTGGTACAGAATGTGGAGAGATAAAAACGGTCAGGATTATCTCCTTATTATGAATATGAAAGCCGAAGAAAATGAAGCAACGGGAAAACTTGTTTCCAATAACGGCAAGGTTTCGTTTGACGGGTATACAGCAGAGCTTGTAAACGGCGCAGATATGCCGAGCTCGCTTTCATCTTCCGATAATACATTTACAGTAAAAATGCCAAGCATCGGCGTAGGCCTTTATAAACTCACACCAGACAATGAACTTGACCTTACAAAGCTTTCTAAAGATGTATATGCAGACATCGCAGGCTACACTTGGGCAAAAACCGAAATTGAAACTCTTGCAATGCGTGATATTGTAAATGAAATAGCGGGCGGCTTTGCACCGGGAGAAAACATCACAAGAGCAGACTTTGCAGGTTTCCTTATCCGCTCACTCGGACTTACAGCCGATGCAAGTTCTACATTTGATGATATTGACCCGAACCACTACTATGCTAAAGAAATTGCAATGGGCAGGGCACTCGGAATATTGACGGGCGTAGGCAACAACCTTTATAACCCGGATGAAGCAATTTCACGTCAGGACGTAATGACAATCTGTGCACGTGGTATGGAAATAGCCGAGGTTCTTGATACAACAGGCTCACTCGTTCGTCTGAACAGTTTTACAGACAGCAATCTGTTTGCAGACTATGCGGCACTTCATGCATCAAAAATGGTAATTGAAGGCATAGTAAAGGGTAACCCCGACCAGACAATCAATCCGCTCGGCAATACTTCGCGTGCGGAAGCGGCTGTAATGATGTATCGCATTATCTATAAAGGACAGGTTAAAACAAAAGCGTAAATAAATTTTAAAATCCTCCTTTACGGGAGGATTTTTTTGTGCTATAATATAAAAGTTATGGAATAGAATAATATCAGGGTGATATATATGAAAACAATAGTAGTTTACAAATCAAAATACGGCAGTGCAAAAACCTATGCAAACTGGATTGCGCAGGAACTGGGATGCACGGCAGAGAATGTGAAAAACATATCTGTAAAAGATCTTATGCAGTATGACAAAATAGTATACGGCGGCGGTCTTTATGCCGAAATAATAGGCGGACTTTTTCTTATAACAAAAAATATTGACCTTTTGAAGAATAAGAAAATTGCCGTTTATTCATGCGGAATTACACCGCTCGATTGCAGAGATTATTACGATAAAATGGTAATTGAGAAAAATTTTAAAAACGGAGTGCCGGAAAATGTAAAGGTTTTCAATTTTATGGGTAAAATGATAATGGATGAGCTTACGCTTGTTCACCGCAGCGCACTTAAAACACTTAAGAAAATAATGTCGTCAAAAGAAAATCCCACAGAAATGGAAAAATTGCTTGTTGACCTGTGTGATGCTGATGGTGATTTTATGGATAAAGAGTCAATAAAAGACTTAGTTGATTACATAAGAAATTAGGGGGAATTACAATGCAAAGGGAAAAATTTTCATCAAGACTTGGGTTTATACTCATTTCGGCAGGATGCGCAATAGGACTTGGAAATGTGTACCGCTTTCCTATTATAACAGGTGCATACGGCGGTGCGCTGTTTGTACTTATTTATATTGCGTTTCTGCTTTTACTCGGACTTCCGATAATGACAATGGAGCTTGCGGTAGGAAGAGGAAGTCAGAGAAGTATTGCATCATCTTTTGATGTGCTTGAGAAAAAAGGACAAAAATGGCACTGGTTTAAATATTTCGGTATGGCGGGTAACTATCTTCTTATGATGTTTTATACCACCATTTCCGGCTGGATGCTTATTTATTTTGTGAAATACTTAAACGGCTCAATCCTGCAGTATGAAACTGCCAAGCAGCTCGGCGAAGTATTTGGCAGCGTTGTTGCTGACCCCGTAACGCTTATCATAGCGGCGGCTGTTGTTATTGTAAGCTGTTTTGCTATATGCTCGCTCGGACTTCAGAAGGGTGTTGAAAAAATCACAAAAGTGATGATGCTTGCACTGCTTGTTCTTATGGTAGGACTTGCGGTATATTCCTGCACTCTTTCAAATGCGGCAGAAGGCCTTAAATTCTATCTTGTTCCGAATACAGTAGGTATACAGCAGCACGGTATATGGACAGTAATTTCAGCTGCAATGGGACAATCCTTCTTTACTCTCAGTATCGGTATTGGTTCAATTGCAATTTTCGGAAGCTACATCGGAAAGGACAGAAGTCTTCCTGGGGAAGCCCTTACAATACTTTCACTTGATACTTTTGTGGCGCTTGTTTCGGGTCTTATAATTTTCCCGGCATGCTTTACCTATAACGGAGGAGTAACTGCGGATGCATCAACTGTTGGTGCAAGCTTTTTATTCACAACCCTGTCAAGCATTTTCAATGCAATGCCGGCAGGACGAATTATAGGTATACTGTTCTTTATATTCATGGCGTTTGCGGCACTTTCAACAGTTATTGCAGTGTTTGAAAACATTGTTTCGTTCTGGCTTGAGCTCACAAAATTAAGCCGCCGCAAGATTGCAATAATAAACATAATTCTTATGCTGGTGCTTTCACTTCCGTGTATTTTCGGATTTAATATCTGGGAATCTGTAACAATTTTCGGAAAAGGAATTATGGACCTTGAAGACTTTACGGTTTCAAACGTACTTCTTCCGCTCGGAAGCCTTGTGTATGTATTGTTCTGTACAACCCGTTACGGCTGGGGATGGAACAAATATTTTGATGAGGTAAACACAGGAAAAGGTATGAAACTTCCGAAATGGCTTAAACCGTATCTTTCATATGTTCTTCCTGTTATAATAATTGTTGTATTTATAATGTCGGTAATATAAGGTGAAAGCTATGACAAAAACAAAATCAGTGCTCCTTACAATAATCTGAACAATGATAACAGCAATGGGGATAGGGGTGTTTCTCACACCGAATATGATAGTCGGCGGCGGGGCATCCGGTCTTGCAACAATACTGTTTCATACAATCCGCCTCCAGCCCGGTATCGGCTTTTTTGCAATCAACCTTGTTTTCCTGATAATCGGATTCAGGGTGTTGGGCAAAGAATTTGTGCTTAAAACCCTATTTGGCACATTTATTCTGTCTGTATTTGTTGAAGTGTTCACACTTATTCCTATACATACGGAAAATGTAATGCTGGCAACAATTTTCGGCGGTGTACTTTATGGTATCGGTATCGGACTTGCGTTTGCATCAGGGGCATCAACCGGCGGTACGGACATACTCGGCAGGATTCTGCAGTCGAAATTTGCGTTTCTGCCGATAGGAAAACTCCTGCTTTTTGTGGACGGTATTATAATCCTTGTTTCGCTTATAATATTTAAAAATATTGAGCTTACACTTTATGGCATAATCGCACTTTTTATTTCAAGCTATACAATAGACCTTGTTATAAGCAAGCTCAACGTGTCAAGGCTTACGTTTGTAATAACGGATTTTGGCGATGAAATTGCGGACAAACTTGTATCCACATCACCGAGAGGGGTTACCCTTATTGATGTAAAAGGTGTATATACCAACAGTCCGAAACAAATGCTGTTTTGTGCTCTTAAAGAAAGTGAAGCGGAAGAATTCCAGAAGAAAATTCTTGCAATTGATGAACATGCGTTTATTGTATTTTCGGAATCGCAGCGTATAAAAGGAAACGGATTTTATCTGTATAAATAAACGGAGGAACAATGGATAAATTCAGTGGTATACTGCTTTGTACCGACCTTGACGGTACAGTGCTTGACAGCAGTAAAAATGTATCAAAAGAAAATCTTGATGCAATTGAATATTTTAAATCTAACGGCGGACTTTTTACATTCATAACGGGCAGAATGCCTATGACATCAAAGAAAATCTGCGCGGTGCTCAATCCCAATGTGCCGTACGGATGTATCAACGGCGGCGGTATTTATGACCACCGTAAAAACGAAATGTTGTGGATGACGCACTTGCCGCGAACAGCACTTGAGCTTATGGACCTTGTGTACGAAACAATGCCCGATGTGGGAATGCTCGTGGATGCACCGGATGTTGTATACTTCAGCCGTGACAATGCGGCAATGAAAAAGTTCAGAAAAATTGTGGAGCTTCCTGATTTATTCAAGCATCATAACGACGTAACTGAGCCGATTGCAAAGATAATTTTCACACATGACGATGAAGAACGTATGGCGGTTCTTATAAAGCTGTTGAATTCTCATCCGCTTGCCGGTGAATTTGATTTTATACGTTCCGCGCGTGATTTGTACGAGATTTTGCCTAAAGGCAACAGCAAAGGCGCCGTCCTTGAAAGAATGGCGGATATGCTTGGCGTAAGTATGGATAAAACAATTGCCGTGGGCGATTATGATAATGATATTTCAATGATTCGTGCGGCAAAAGTAGGATATGCCGTTGCAAATGCAAGTGAGGGAGCAAAGGCGGCAGCGGATATTATTACCGTAAGCAATAATGAACACGCCATTGCAAAAATAATAGACGACCTCGACAAAAGGAAAATTGAAATATAAGGTATTGACAAACGGAAAAAATTAGTGTATAATTTTAAATTGGCTATAAATCCTTGCTGTAAATTTATACAGCCAAAGTCCATAAGGAGGTGAAAGAAATGACTGAAATCAAAAGAGCTTATGAAACAATCTTTGTTGTTGACGCAACATTAGGTGAAGAAGCTATCAACGGTCTTGTTGAAAAGTTTAAGTCATTAATCGAAGCAAATGCTGAAATCGAAAACGTAGACGTTTGGGGTAAAAGAAGACTGGCATATGCAATCGATTACAAAACAGAAGGTTATTATGTTCTTATTAACTTTACTTCAAAAACCGATTTCCCTGCAGAACTTGAACGTATCTACAAGATTACAGACGGTATCATGCGTTCTATAGTAGTCGTTAAAGACTAAGGAGGGAAAGTATGCTGAACAAAGTAATTTTAATGGGCCGCTTAACACGTGACCCGGAACAGAAATCAACCCAGTCAGGCATCAGTGTAACAACATTTACCCTCGCAGTAGACAGAGGATACACTAAAGCCGGTGAAGAAAGACAGGCGGATTTTATTAATATCGTTGCATTCCGTGCAAGTGCGGATTTTGTTGCAAGATATTTCACAAAAGGTCAGCTTGTTGCTGTTTGCGGAAGACTGCAGACAAGAAACTGGGATGATAACGAAGGTAAAAGACATTATGTAACTGAAGTTGTTGCCGATGAGGTTCATTTTGCTGAACCGAAACGTGATAATTACGGTGCAGGCGCACCGCAGGCCAGCGGAGATAATTTTTATCAGCCGGCAGTAAATACACAGGGTTTCACAACAGATGTTGATGATGATGATTTACCGTTTTAATAGTTAATAAGGAGATGAAAATCATGGCTGAAAAGGAAAAAATGGAAAGAACTGACCGTGCTCCTTTAAGAGCAAGACGTGCAAAGAAAAAAGTTTGCAGTTTCTGCGTGGACAAGGTTGATTCTATCGATTATAAAGATGTTGCTAAATTAAGAAAATATGTTTCTGAAAGAGGCAAAATCGTTCCCAGAAGAGTAAATGGTTGCTGTGCAAAACATCAGCGTCAGCTGACAACAGCTATTAAAAGAGCAAGAATTATTGCACTTTTACCTTTCTCTGCTGACTAATTCAAAATTAAAGGGTGTAGAAAACTACACCCTCTTTTTTTATCCTCTGCGGCTGTATTCTGTTGGGGTCATACCCGTGCGTTTTTTGAAAAATTTGGAGAAATAATTCACCGAAGAAAATCCCAGCAAATCTGAAATTTCGGTAAAATTCATATCACTTGACAATACAAGCGTTATTGCCGTATGAAGCTTTAGCTCAAGAAAATGCTCCATAATACTTTCGCCCGTTTCCTTTTTATACCGTTTCATAATAACGTTCGGACTTTCGTTCACAAGAGCGGCAATTTCGTCAATTGTAATATTGGAAAAACGGCGTTCTTCAAGCAGGTCGTTTATTCGGCTTATGCTTTCGGATACATTGTTTTTGGTATTGCTTTTTTCGCTTTGTCCTTCGGAAGAGAAAACACCGTTTATTCTGCCAAACAGACGTACAAGGAAACTTTCAAGTCTGGAAGAAATAAGCTCTGTCCACAATGGGTCGGACGGCAGAGTCTTATAAAACCCTGCCGATTCTTTAATAAGCTCCTCAATAATTAACTTTTCTTTTCCGTCAAGTGTTATCGGATGTTCGCCGAATGAGGTTATTGCTTTGCCCGCGCAAATAAAATCAAGAATACCAAGATAAAGCTCACAGTTATCGGGATAAATCATTGTAGAGGTTTTGTTCGGCGGACGAAAGATTATCTGACCTGCCGATATTGTTTCTGTTTTGCCGTCACGAACTATTGACATTTGTCCGCGACTGACATAAAATAGTTGCCAGAAAGAATAAATTTCTTCGTATGGCGTTTTTATTATAGTAAGAGGTCGGTAGTTAAGTGCGGCAACTATGGTTTGAATATTAAATGTCCTCTTTATTTTGTTAAATAACATAAATTTCTCCTTTGGCAGAATTTTACCAAAAATAAGTGGTAAATTACGTAGTAATGTGCCGATTTTTGTGTTATATTTATTTTAAAGAAAAGCTTGTCATTTGTCAAGTATAAAAAAGGAGACGTATAAAATGAACAAAAAAATCGGACTTGCAATTGTAGGAACAGGCTCTATTTCGCGTTTGCATACACAGGGCATAAACAGACTTGACTGTGCAGAGCTTGTAGCTGTATGTGACATCCATCAGGAACAGCTTGACTGGTATACAAACTTATATCCGATAGCAGCTGACAGATGTTATACAGACTATGATGAAATGCTCAAACGTGATGATGTTGACGCTGTAATTGTATGTACAAACGACACAACACACTGCTACCTTTCTGTGCGTGCAATGCGTGCAGGTAAAGATGTTCTTTGCGAAAAACCAATGACACTTGATATTAACGAATGTCGCGAAATGGTAAGAGTAGCTGAAGAAACAGGCAGACGTCTTATGGTAGGTCAGGTTTGCCGTAAAACACCGGCTTTTGTAAAAGCAAAAGAACTTATTGATGAGGGAGCAATCGGTGAGCTTTTCTTTGTTGAATCCGAATATGCACATGATTACATAAATTCTCCCGGTATTGACAACTGGAGAAAAACTCCGGAACGTCATCCGATTATCGGCGGCGGTTGCCATGCAGTTGACCTCCTTCGCTGGATTGCAGGCGACCCGACAGAAGTTTTTGCATATGCAAACCACAAAATGCTTCAGGACTGGCCTATTGATGACTGTGTAATATCTGTTATGAAATTCCCGAATAATGTTATCGGTAAAGTATTCACATCAATCGGATGTAAACGCAGATATACAATGAGAACTGTTCTTTATGGTTCCAAAGGTACAATTATTGTTGACAATTTAAGTGATACTCTTTCGCTTTTCCGTGAAAAATCAGACGATGACAAGGGAATACCGGTGCTTTATCAGAGTTCTGAAATCAAGATTCCGGTAGAAGTTAACTCTCATAATATGGAAGGGGAAATCCGCGATTTCTGCAACTGTATCATCAACAATACCCCTGCAAATCCCGACGGAGAACAGGGACTTCGTACTGTTGCTGTATGTGATGCAATTGTACAGTCAAGTAAAAAAGGTGAAAAAATAGAAATAGATTATTCACTGTAAGGAAGTGGTTTTATGTTGAAAGCAGGCTTTTCAAGGGTGGATGTAACACCTCCTCTCGGAAGCTATGTTGCGGGCGTATTTTATCCAAGATTTGCAAAAGAGGTTCTTGACCCGATCGAGCTTAATGCAATAGCTTTGTCCGACGGGGAAGAAACGGCGCTTATCATAGCTGCGGATTTTCTTATGATTGTGAAAAAGTATGCCGATATAATCAAAGATATTATTTCGGAAAAAACGGGGGTTCCGGTAACAAACATTATGATTCCGTGCCTGCATCAGCACACGTCGATCAAGATTGCAGAAATGCCGCAGGGTATTCTGGAGGATAAGGCATATATTGACGTTCTTTATCGTAAGTTTGCAGATGTGGCAACAATGGCAATAAACGATATGGAAGAAGCACAGCTTTTCTATGGTCAGGAAGAAACGGAAGAAGAACTTTCCTTTGTCCGCAGATACATAATGAACGACGGCAGCGTTGCAACAAATCCGGGCGGAGACCTTCGTAAACAAATAGCAAAAAGATATGCCGAGGCTGACCAGAATGTGCGCCTTTGCAGATTTAAAAGGGAAACAAAAAATGATATAGCACTTGTTAACTTTTCAACCCATGCAGACCTTATTCATAAAGAGCTGTTTTCGTTTGACTGGCCGGGCTTTGTCCGTACATATGTTGAAGCTGACATTGAAGGGGTTTCGTGTATAGCTGTAACAGGTGCAGAAGGCGATACCAACCATGTGGATTTTATGGCGGACAAGATTAAAAACGGTTATGACCATTGTAAACATATGGCGAGAATTATTACAAATACTGTTCTTAAAATGTGGGAAAATTTGACACCTTGTGAAGGTGATGAGTTTGTTTCAAAACAGGATATTGTGTATAATAAAACACGTACCGACGGAGAAGAAAGATACGAAGAAAGTGTAAAACTCCGTGACGCCATACGTGCTAAAACAGCCCCTCATGACATAACAAAAGCCGGAGAAGCAACAAGAATTATCGCAATTCGTGAAGCACCGATATATCAGAAGATTCCGGTATCAGTACTCCGGATCGGAAACGTAGGATTTGTAGGGTTTGGTGGCGAACCGTTTATTGCATATGCAGAAGCAGTAAGAAATGCAAATCCGGATAAATTTATTATCTGTTCCTGCTGTACAAACGGAGGAGAAGGATATCTTCCCACTGCGAAAGCATTTGAGGAAGGCGGATACGAAGCAAGCGCATCGTTGTTCTCGCCGAATATTGAGGAACAATGTGTAAATATGGCGATAAAACTTTTAAATGAATAAATCCCCAAAAAAGTGCACAAAAAAAGTGCACTTTTTTTTATACATTTGAACTAAAAAAAGGTTGCATTATAATTTGATTTATGATAAAATAAATTATGGACTATGTTCTTTGGAAATAGGAGGATGAGAAATGAAGAAAAAATTTATGAAATTTTTGATTGCTGCATCGGTAATAACGGTGTTTGCATCGTTTGCTTCTCTGGCAGCATCAATAACGATAGACTCTATTGATGAAGTAAATACAACAACAGGAGATGTGAAGGTAAGCTTTACTGCAACCGATATGGCGGCTGCAGACCAGGTTACTGCACTTGTGTTTACTCCAACAGCGCAGAATTCCGGTCCGGTTGACACAAATATCGTGTATATCGACCAGAATTCAAACGGCACTTTCTCCGGAAAGCTCAACTTCAAGATGAAAGCCGGTGTTGAAGCAGGAACAGACTGTACCCTTCTTATGGGCGGTACAGGCGTTGCAACAGCAGCGAGCAAAGATTTTGAATATACAGACTATGTAAGCGGTTATAACGTTTCCGGCACAGTTTCAGGTGTAACAGTTACAGAATATTCCGATCCTGAATTTCTAGAAATGATGTTCGGAGATAAAGCAGACACA
>JAFVVU010000129.1 GCA_017502065.1 Clostridia bacterium
ATGTGAAATGGGCACAGGAAAACATATAATAAAAAGCCGTAGCGTTTGCTACGGCTTTTTTAGATTAAAATCCTCTTGTTATTTCTTCAATAAGTTCACGTACTATGCTTGCACCGGTAAGGAGGAGAAGTAAAAATACACCAAATACTATAAGCATTACCCAAAGCTGAGCTTTTGCCCAGTTATTGAAGGTTTCTTCTTTGGTTTTATCTCCTGACCAGATGAAGAGCATGATAAGATATACGATAGCGCCTACAAAAGGAATACATGGAATAAGTGAACGACCAATCCAGCCACCTATTGAAACAGGCTGTTTCGGTGCCTGATAATAGTTGTTGTAAACCTGCTGCGGCTGTGGAGCCGGTTGAGGTGTTGGCTGAGGTGCACTGTAAGTCTGCTGAGGTGCTGCCTGAACAGGTTCAGTAGCTTCGGGCTGTGTCTGAGATGCGCCGCATCCGTCACAGAAGAGTGCAGTGTTTGATAATTCTTTTCCGCATTTTTCACAAAACATGATAAATAATCCCCCTTTTTGATTATATCTTAATTATAGCAGAATTTTGTAATTTTGCAAGGAATTTTTATAATTTGTATTGACAAATGGAAAAAGAGGGAGTATAATTTTAAAAAATAATATAATTGTGTAGGGAGCTTGTTATAGCAGGCTGAGAGGAAGTAATCCAACTTCGACCTAGAACCTGATTTGGATAATGCCAACGTAGGGATGCCTAATTCACTGATATTAGGAATAACAAAGGATAAATGGAAGTTACCAAATCGGTAGCTTCCTTTTTTTTATGCAATTCGCTGGAGGTGAAAACAGTGGTAAAAGTAAATGGGAAACAGCAGGATATTGCCGGGAAAAGTGTGGCAGAGTATCTCATATCGGCAGATTATGATATAAAGAGAGTTGCGGTTGAACTGAACGGAGATATTCTTCCAAAGACAAAATATGAAGAAACAATCCTGAAAAACGGCGATAGTGCTGAAGTTGTAAGTTTCGTAGGGGGTGGCTGATATGATGCCGACAAAAAAGGAATGGATAAAAGCGTTGAAAGAGCGGCACGGAACGAAATTACATCACAAGATTTCGGAGGCAACCGTTGCTGTATGCGGTCTTGGAGGTCTTGGTTCAAACATAGCCACGGCACTTTCACGTGCAGGTGTGGGAAAACTTATACTTATTGATTTTGATAAGGTTGATATAACCAACATTCATCGACAGCAATACAAAGTAAGGCAGATTGGAATGTTTAAAACAGATGCTCTTCAAGAGAATCTTAATGAAATTAACCCATATATTGAAACAGAAGTGCATACAACCTGCTTGGATGAAAATAATGCTGCCGGGCTGCTTGCCGGTGCAGATATTATTTGTGAAGCTTTTGATAATGCTGAAGCAAAAGCAAATCTTGTAAATTTTGTTTTGGAGAAGATGCCCGATAAATATATTGTTGCGGCATCGGGAATGGCAGGGATAGGAAGCGGCAATGAAATAAAAACAAGGAAAATATCAAAAAAATTTTATGTCTGCGGTGATGAAAAAAGCGATGTGACGGATGAAGTGGGGCTTATTGCATCAAGGGTAATGATTTGTGCTGCGCATCAGGCACATACTGTGCTGCGGATTTTAGCGAAAGAATTTGAAGTATAGAAAGAAGGAATAACAAATGAATAATGACAAACTTATAATAGGTGGACACGAATTCAATTCCCGTTTTATATTAGGGTCGGGGAAATATTCTCTTAATCTTATTGAAGCGGCTGTAAAAGATGCAGGTGCGGAAATTATAACCCTTGCTGTCCGCCGTGCAAATACAAAAGAGCAGGAAAACATTTTGGACTACATACCTAAGGGGGTTACACTCCTTCCAAATACAAGCGGTGCAAGAAATGCCGAAGAAGCAGTCAGAATTGCAAGACTTGCCCGTGAACTTGGATGCGGAAATTTTGTTAAAATTGAAATAATGCGTGATTCAAAATATTTACTTCCGGATAATCAGGAAACAATTAAAGCAACAGAAATACTTGCAAATGACGGTTTTGTTGTTATGCCGTATATGTATCCTGACCTTAATGTTGCCCGTGACCTTGTAAATGCCGGCGCAGCAACCATTATGCCGCTTGCATCTCCTATAGGCTCAAACAAAGGTCTTGCAACAAAGGATTTTATTCAGATACTTATAGATGAAATTGATTTGCCCATTATTGTTGATGCAGGTATAGGCAAACCGTCGCAGGCGTGTGAGGCTATGGAAATGGGAGCAGCGGCAATTATGGCAAACACGGCTCTTGCCACGGCAGGTAATCTTCCACTTATGGCATCTGCGTTTCGACAGGCAATTGAAGCGGGACGAAAAGCATATCTTTCAGGACTTGGAAGAGTACTTTCACGCGGGGCTTCGGCATCAGATCCTCTTACCGGATTTTTGCGTGATTAAGGGGGCTTTGTGTAATGGAAAATAATTTTTTTGTTGATTCCGGGCATTTATCTGCCGAAGCACTTAGAAAAAAACACTTACTTGAAACAGACCCATCATTCAGGAAAAATCATATGGAATATTTACCGGGAATGGAAAAAATAGAGTCAGATATATGCAAAAATGTAATAGAACAAATGAATTCTTTTGACTATTCAAAATATACCGCAAAAGATGTTAAAGCGGCTCTTGAACACGATGTGTGCACAGTAGAAGATTTTAAGGCACTTTTATCTCCGGCTGCCGAACCATTTCTGGAGCAAATGGCTGAAAGGGCAAGGTTTGAAACAAGCAAGCATTTCGGGAATTCAGTTTATTTGTTTACTCCGCTTTATATTGCAAATTATTGCGAAAACTACTGTGTGTATTGCGGATTTAACTGTTACAACCATATTAAACGGATGAAGCTTTCGATGGAACAGGTTGAAAAGGAAATGCAGGTTATTGCAGATAGTGGTATGGAAGAAATTTTGATTCTTACTGGTGAAAGTCGTGCCCATAGCGATATAGAATATATTGGCGAAGCCTGCAAACTGGCGCGAAAGTATTTTCGCATGATAGGTCTTGAAATTTACCCTGTAAATACCGATGAATATAAGTATCTGCACGAATGCGGAGCAGACTATGTAACCGTGTTTCAGGAAACTTATGATGCTGATAAGTATGAGGAGCTTCATCTTCTTGGACACAAGCGTGTGTGGCCTTACCGTTTTGATGCACAGGAACGGGCATTGCTGGGTGGCATGAGAGGTGTTGCTTTTTCTGCACTTTTGGGGTTGGCGGATTTCAGAAAGGATGCACTTGCAAGTGCATTGCATGTATATTTTCTGCAGAGAAAATATCCGCATGCGGAGATGTCGCTGTCTTGTCCAAGACTCAGGCCGATTATCAATAATGATAAGATAAATCCGCTTGATGTTCATGAAAAACAGCTTTGCCAGGTTATTTGTGCATACAGAATATTTCTTCCTTTTGTAGGAATAACAGTATCCTCGCGAGAGAGTGCAGATTTCAGAAATGGTATTGTAAAAATTGCCGCAACAAAGGTTTCTGCGGGTGTTTCCACAGGGATTGGTGACCACGAAAGTAAATATAACGGAAAGGAGTCGGATAATACTCAGGGAGATGAGCAGTTTGAAATTGATGATAACCGTAGTCTTGATAAGATGTATCGGGATATTGCGGGTGAAGGACTGCAGCCTGTTCTGAATGATTATCTGTATGTGTGAGAAAAGATGAAATTTGATACATCACTTTATTTTATAACGGACAGTACCAACTATAGCGAAGAGGAGTTTCTGTTTCGTGTGGAGCAGGCGCTTATGGGAGGAGTAACCCTTTTGCAGCTTCGTGAAAAGGAAAAAACAACACGTGAATATATTGAGCTTGCTGAAAAGGTACATGCAATAACAAAGAAATATAATGTGCCGCTTATTATTGATGACCGTGTGGATGTGGCACTTGCAACAGATGCAGAGGGAGTACATGTGGGAGCAAGCGATATGCCTGTTGCAATGGCAAGAAAGCTTATGGGTAAAGATAAAATTGTGGGCGCAACGGCAAAAACGGTTGCCTGGGCGCTGGATGTATATAATCAGGGGGCAGACTATCTTGGCGTGGGGGCAATTTATCCTACAACTACAAAAGTAAAAACAGTTATAACAAGTGTTGATACGTTAAAGGATATTTGCGCGGCGGTGCCTATACCCGTAAATGCGATAGGTGGACTTAATAAGAACAATGTTGATATTTTAAGAGATGTCGATATTGATGGAATTTGTGTTGTTTCGGCAATAATGAAAGCAGAAGATGCAAAAACGGCGGCACAGGAGCTGAAGGAGTGGAGAAAATGAAAACGTCACTTACAATAGCAGGTTCGGATTCGAGCGGAGGTGCCGGAATTCAGGCAGATATTAAAACAATGACGATGAATGGCGTTTATGCCATGAGTGTAATTACTGCACTTACTGCACAAAACACAATGGGTGTGAGAGAGATTTTTGAGGTAGCTCCCGGATTTTTAAAACAGCAGCTTGATGCCGTATTTGAGGATATATTTCCGGACAGTGTTAAAATCGGTATGGTTTCTTCGGTGGAGTTAATAAATGTAATAGCGGAAAGATTAAGATACTATAAAGCAGAAAATGTTGTCGTTGATCCTGTTATGGTGGCAACAAGCGGAGCAAGTCTTATTAGCAGTGGAGCAGCACAAACAATGAAAACAAAATTGTTTCCGTTTGCTAAGCTTATCACACCGAATATACCTGAGGCGTCGGTTCTGGCAGAAATGGATATTAACTGCAGAGAAGATATGATTACAGCGGCAAAAAAGATATACGCTGAATGCGGATGCGCAGTGCTTTTAAAAGGTGGACATTTGAAAGGCAATGCAGACGACCTTTTATATAACGGAAAAGAAAGATGGTTTTGCAGTAAGAAAATAGATAATCCCAATACTCATGGGACAGGATGTACACTTTCTTCTGCAATTGCGGCAAATCTTGCAAAAGGATTTGACATTGATGAGGCTGTTGCAAAGGCAAAAGCATACATATCGGGTGCAATTGCGGCAAAGCTTGATTTAGGAAAAGGAAGAGGTCCCATGAAACATAACTTTGACCTGAACTCTTGCTTTGCTGAGGAAAAAATATATGATTGAAAGGGAAAAATAAGATGAGAAATTATACCACACAAATGGATGCTGCAAAAAGAGGAATTATAACACCGGAAATGAAAGCAGTTGCAGAAAAGGAGTACAGAACGCCTGATGAAATAAGAGAACTTGTTGCAAAAGGACAGGTTGCAATATGTGCAAATAAGTTACATACCTGTATTGAACCAAATGGTGTGGGGTCTATGCTTCGTACGAAAATAAATGTAAACCTTGGCGTTTCGAAAGACTGCAAGGACTATGATATCGAAATGGAAAAGGTTATGGCGGCTGTAAATATGGGAGCAGAGGCAATTATGGATTTGTCATCTCATGGTAACACTCAGCCGTTCAGAAGAAAGCTGACAAGCGAATGTCCGGCAATGATAGGCACTGTTCCGGTATACGACAGCGTTATTCATTATCAAAGAGATCTGGACACACTTACCGCAAAGGATTTTATTGATGTAATAAGGCTTCATGCACAGGATGGTGTGGATTTTGTAACATTACATTGTGGTATTACAAGAAAAACAATTGATCAGATTAAAAAACATAAGAGAAAAATGAATATTGTATCCCGTGGCGGTTCACTTGTTTTTGCATGGATGAGTATGACGGGGCAGGAAAATCCGTTCTACGAATATTATGACGAAATTCTTGATATATGTCGTGAATATGATGTAACAATTTCGCTTGGCGATGCATGTCGTCCCGGATGTCTTGCTGACGGAAGCGATGTGTGTCAGATTGAAGAATTGGTAAGACTTGGAGAACTTACAAAACGTGCATGGGAAAAGGATGTTCAGGTTATGGTTGAAGGGCCGGGACATATGCCTATGGATCAGATTGAGGCAAATATGAAAATTCAGCAGACAATTTGTATGGGCGCACCTTTTTATGTGCTCGGACCTATTGTAACAGATATTGCACCGGGATATGACCATATAACCTCTGCTATAGGAGGAGCAATTGCAGCATCGGCAGGGGCGGCGTTCCTTTGTTATGTAACACCTGCAGAACATCTTGCACTTCCTAATGTAGAAGATGTAAAGCAAGGCATTATTGCATCTAAAATTGCAGCCCATGCAGCAGATATTGCAAAACATATTCCTCATGCAAGGGATATTGATGATAAAATGGCTGATGCCAGAAGAACATTTGACTGGGATACGCAGTGGGAGTGCTCTCTCGATCCGGAAACTGCAAAGAAAATCCGTGACGACAGAAAACCTGAAATTGAGGAAAGCTGCTCTATGTGCGGTAAATTCTGTGCAGTACGAAGCATGAATAAAGCTTTAAACGGAGAACACATTGATATATTATAAAAGGACTAATGACAAATTCTTTACAAAAAAGTAAAACTATAGTATACTTAATATATATACTTTTTTGGAGGACAGACGATGGTTTTTGGAGCACTTGCGGCGGCTATTTCGGTAGCGGCGCTTATATATTTTCTTAAAACTGAAGACCGTGGAAAAGCAAGGGTTTATGCGGGAATTATTCTTGCGGCGGCATTTGTTTTCCGTATGGCGACGTTCCATTTTATCAAAGGCTACGAAACGGATATCGGCTGTTTTACGGGATGGGCGGATGCGGCATATAAGTTGGGACTGTCCGGATTTTACGGTGGAGTTGGGTTTGCCGACTATCCGCCGGGATATATTTATGTTTTGTACCTTACGGGATTTGTTGCGGATATTTTTAATATCGATACCGCGTCGGTTTTATATAATTTCATTTTAAAACTGCCGTCAATGGCGGCTGATATACTGACCGCGGTGGTGATTTATAAATTTGCAAAAACAAAAGTATCGGGAAATAAGGCGGTGGCTCTTTGTGCCATATATGCGTTTAACCCGATGGTGTATCTTACATCTGCTTTATGGGGGCAGGTGGACAGCGTGTTTGCGCTTTTGATAGTTGGGGCAATGATATTGCTTCATAATAAAAAACACATTTTGTCGGCGTGTTGTTATGCGCTGGCTCTTCTTGTAAAACCTCAGGCACTTGTTCTTTTCCCTGTTTACATTTTCTATATAATATCATTTATAAAAAACGGGGGAGTGAAAGCTGTTAAAACGGCGGCTCTTTCGGCTGTATCGGGAGTGGCGCTGTTCTTTGCACTTCTTATTCCGTTTTCGGCAGGCAGAGGATTTTTGTGGGTGTTTGAGCTTTATTATAGCACGCTTTCGTCATATCCGTATGCAACTCTTAATGCACCTAATTTGTATGGTATGATTGGTGCAAACGGAGCAAATATTACCGGAACGTTATATTCAGTATGGTCGTTTGGATTTATCCTTTTGATATGCGTACTTGCGGCAGTTGTTTATTTTAAAAATGATGGCGGAATTTTTGCATCGGGGAGCTTACTTATTTCGGGAATGTATGTTCTTGCGGCAAAAATGCACGAAAGATATATTTTCCCTGTGTTTGCGTTGATGATACTGATGACGGTAATAAGTGGGAAAAAGTATCCTGCTGTTATTGGTGCAGTATTTTCGGTTACCACATTTATGGCATGTAGCCGGGTGCTTAATTTAAGTGTAGCGGGAGAAAGTCCGTGGATTGGTGCAGACGAGATTTGGTTTATAGTAATTTCGGCAATAAATGTTGCGGCATTTGTTGTTTTGACATATCTGATGCTTAAGGGGGAAAAACATGAGCAGTAAAATCACAAGAAAAGATGTAATTATACTGGCAATAATGATGATTTTGTATTCCGTGATTGCTTTTGTAAATCTCGGAGACAGAGCTGCGCCCGAAACATTCTGGGAAAATGAGGATGGCAGATATGTTACGGTTGAATTTGAGGAAAATGTTGATATTGAAAAAATAAATATATACAACGGCAGACTGTCGTCCGATGAGGAAATCCATACGCTTCAGATAATAAACGG
>JAFVVU010000130.1 GCA_017502065.1 Clostridia bacterium
TGCACGACACAAAAACACCGCTTATTGCATCGGTGGGAAGTATAATAACAAACGTGGCATTAAGCTTTATTTTATCAAAATATATGGGCATTTCAGGTCTTGCACTTGCGGCATCTGTTTCAGCGTTCGTTTGGTGTATTTTCTCCGGAGTAATGCTGAAATCCCGTTTCTTTAAAGAAAGCTTTAAAGATTTGCAGCTTATAAAAATTATTGTTATGGCTCTGGTATTTGCACTTACCGTATTCTTTGTACGTCGGTTTATGTGTGCATCTGTCGGTGTGGAAAATTTAATTAACAGGATTATAACCTTTGCAGTGCCGGCAATAGCAGGGCTTGCAGTTTACATAATTTTGGCATTTATACTTAAAATAAAAGAACTTGATTTTATTAGAAATAAGCTTTCGAAAGGAGGCACGGTGAATGATTAAAAACAGTTTTATAATATCATGGGTTGTAAAAATATGCACGATTCTTCGTGATATGTATTTAAACAGCGGATATTATAAGCTTTATATGAAAATATCCGATTTTTTCGGCGGCCTTTTCAGAAAAAGCGGTGTATACCGTATCTTTACCAAAGAAAGAAGAGAAACCTGGGGAAACAGCTTTGAAAAAACCATAAACGGATTTTTCGGATTTTTCCACGACTGTTTTCACGGTATGGCGGTGGGAATAGGGAAATTAATATCCCACAGCACATGCGGCAGCCTTTGCTCGTTCCTTCTTGAAAACTGGCAGTACGTAAGCATTCGTTATTATTCAATAATGCTGTTTATTTATATCATTGTGCGTCTTGCAGCAACCCGAATGATAGGCGGCATCGTAGGACCGTACACAATGGCAATAGCCGTAATATCCTGTATCGGAATGCTTATCAACGTTTCACCTGCAGGACTTTACAGCGGATGCAGACTTAAAAAGCTTATCGGCCTTTCTGAAATGGAAGAAAAAGCAAAACTTACAACGCCATATAAATCATATGTAGCGGTTACGGTATCAATCGTAATCGGCAGCATATTCGGACTTTGCTCACTCATTCCTATGTGGTATGTGGCTGTAGCGGCACTTGTTATTCTGCCGCTTATGCTTGCCCGTCCGCAAATAGGAATATTCCTTATCATAACAGCATTTCCGTTTATACCTACAATGGCGGTGGTAGGACTTTGCATAATCGTTATGCTCGGATCGTTTATATCCTATCTGTATAACGAAAAAGAAACAATAAAATTTGATATGTTTGACCTGTCGGTGCTTCTGTTTCTTATAGCAATTGTTTTCGGCACGGTGGTTTCATACAACGTGTCGGGCAGTATAAAACCGGCACTTGTATATATTGTTTTTGTATCAACAGTTTTTGTGATAAGACGAAGTGTTGACAGCAAAAAATTCCTTAAAGTAATAGTAAATTCAATAATAACAGTTGCCTTTTTTGTATCTGTTTACGGACTTTATCAGAAACTTACGGGACAGGCGGCAACAACGTGGCAGGACAGCGATATGTTTGAAAACATAAGCGGAAGAATTTATGCCACCTTCGACAACCCCAACGTGTTCGGCGAATATCTTCTTATAACGATTCCGGTAACATTTGCTGCACTTATAAAAACAAGCAACAAAAACCGTAAGTTTATGTATCTGATATCTCTTGTGCTCCAGCTTGTGTGTATGATACTGACATATTCACGCGGTTGCTGGATAGGTATAATGCTCAGCATGGGACTTATGCTGTTTATGAACGGCAAAAAACTGCTTTCGGTGTGTGTTCTCGGTATAGGACTTCTGCCGTTTATAGTGCCTGATGCAATAATAGAACGACTCTTAAGTATAGGGAATACGGCAGACAGCTCAACCTCATACAGAGTATATATATGGCAGGGTACAATAAATATGCTTAAAGATTTCTGGGTAACAGGCGTCGGTATAGGGGAGCAGGCGTTCCGAAGCGTATATCCGATATACAGCCTCAACACAATAATTGCACCGCATTCACATAACCTGTATCTGCACGTGATATGTGAAATGGGCATCGTTGGTGTGGTTGCATTCGTAGGAATAATAGTAAACTTTTTCCGCAACACAGCATCAATTTCGCTGAAGGATAAAGATTTAAAACCGCTCATGACAGCGCTCATCTGTGCAATGCTCGGATATCTTGTTCAGGGAATGTTTGATAATGTGTGGTATAACTACAGAATTTATATGTTTTTCTTTATAATCATTGCGCTTTCGGCAGCAGCCGGAACATGTACAAAAAAGGAGAATAAGCATGCAGAAAATTAAAGTTGTAAATGTAATAAGCGATACAAATATCGGCGGTGCCGGAAAATGTATTCTGACTTTTGCCAAAAATTATGACAGTGAAAAATTTGATTTAACCGTGCTTGTTCCGGAAGGCAGCAAGCTCAAACCCGAACTTGAAAAGACGGGCGTAAAATGTGTGGAAGCACAGGCAATAGCGGATGAATCAATGAGTATAAAAGGCATTTTTGCACAGCGCAAGGTTTTTAAAGAACTTGCCCCCGATGTCGTACATACTCATGCAACACTTTCGGCACGAATTGCCGCGCGTCTTGCCGGTGTAAAAGGAATTGTATATACGCGTCACAGCGTGTTTGAGCCGTCCAATTTTATGAAAAGCCCTGTAGGTAAATTGATAAACAAAATAACAGCGGCGCTCTTTTCAACCCGTATTATTGCGGTAGCGGAAGCTGCTAAAAAGAATCTGACA
>JAFVVU010000131.1 GCA_017502065.1 Clostridia bacterium
CTGAAGCTGTTTTCCTTCAACTGCCGCAATGGTTGCAGGAACAATAAGGCTGAAATCCGCAATCATAGAATTTGGTTTTTTTACCGGGTCATCCTGACCGTAGGGCACAAAAAATATGTTCTTTGCAAGAAGTAATTGTCCGATATTCCGTGCTGATGCCCCAAGCGCATCGTTTGTTGAAACTGCCACTACAAGCGGTTTTAAATTGCGCAGGTGCGCTTTTGCCGCCATTGTGACACATGTATCATTAATGCCGTTTGCCAGTTTTGAAATTGTATTTCCGGTACACGGCGCAATAACAAGTGCATCAAGAAGCTTTTTAGGTCCGATTGGTTCTGCATCTTTTATTGTGCATATAACAGAATTGCCCGACAGCTCTTCCATTTCCGATTTGAAATGTTCGGCGCTTCCGAACCGTGTATCCGTTTTTTTCACAATTTCACTCATAATAGGCACAACATTTGCTCCTGCCGCTTTAAGCTGAGATATTTGTTTTATTGCAGTTTCAAGCGTGCAAAACGAACCCGTAACCGCAAATCCGACCGTAAGCCCTTCTAAATTCATAACCTGCACCTCCCCCTTTTTAAATCTCGTTTATTATATTCATAACCGTATCTGCAATTATTTCTCCTGCCGATTCGGGCGATGCCTTTCCCGGAAGCGCAAGCGCCCAGATAACATTTATTCCAAGTTTTTTTGCCGTCTCAAAATCCACTCCTCCGGGACTTGACGCCAGATCTATAATTAATGCATCTCCACGCACCATTTTAAGCACTTTTTCATCAAATATCATATGCGGTACAGTATTAAAAATAAGCGGATACTCATGTGCCATTTCAGCTATATCGCCCGTTTGCACAGGAGTGTATCCGTATGCACGTATCCAGGCAATATCCGGGCATTTTCTTGCACTGCAGGTTACATCGGCACCTATGCCGGAAAGCATTTTTGCAAGGACTTTTCCAATTCTGCCAAATCCCACAACAAGACACTTCATTTTGTTAAGTGTCCTCGGCATATGCCGCATTGCAATTTCAATTGCGCCTTCCGCTGTTGGAACTGCATTTAAAACTGCAAACTCTTCCCGCTCAAGATAATCGGCATAGCGCACGTTCTTTTCATCAAGTGCTTTTTTTAGTGCCGCCGAAAGCTTTCCACCTGTTACAATGGCATCCTCATCAAGTAGCGAAACAAAACTTTTTATGCTTAAAGACGGCTCACAGTTTATACCGTAGTCATCCGATGCAGGAAGTCCGAGAAGGACTATTTTTGCACCCGAAAGCGCATCTTTTGCCGACTGTGCAAGCTTTGCATCCTTATAAAGACTTTCTTTATTAAACCCGAAAAGGTGCACATCAAATTCATTTTTTAAAAGTTGCCTTGCCGCCGCTACCTGCCGCATATCCCCACCTATTACAGCTATTTTTTTAGCCATATATATCCACTTCCTTCATAAGATGCATTAATATATTAACATATTATGCATTTTCCACGGCGGCGGTTACTTGCGTTTTTTATATTTTTGGATTATAATAAGATAAGATATACTAAGCTTGAGGATTACGATATGAAAAGATTATGTATTGGAATTCTTGCCCATGTTGACAGCGGTAAAACCACTCTTTGCGAGGGGCTTTTATATGCCGCAGGCGAAATACGAACTTTGGGCAGGGTTGACCATAAGGATGCCTTTCTTGATACAAATGAAATAGAACGTGACAGAGGGATTACAATTTTCTCCAAACAGGCAGTTATAAATGCGTTTGACACGAAAATCAGCCTGCTTGACACTCCGGGACACGTAGATTTTTCGGCTGAAACCGAAAGAACACTCCGTGTGCTTGACTATGCCATTTTGGTGATAAGCGGATCGGAGGGTGTACAAAGCCATACAAAAACGCTGTGGAATTTACTTTCGCATTACGGCGTGCCGACCTTTATTTTTATAAATAAAATGGATTTGCCGGAAACCGACAGAGAAAGTATACTTTCCGAACTTCAAACGGAGCTTTCCGGCGGATGTATTGATTTTGAAAATATTGATTACGAGCAGGCCGCAACACTTGATGAAACCCTTTTTGAAGAATATATGGAAAGCGAGTGTTTATCTGAGGCTTCCATTAAAAATGCCATTTCAGGACGAAAAATATTTCCCTGCTTTTTCGGCTCAGCTCTTAGAAATGAGGGTGTTGACTCTTTTCTTGGAGGTGTTTGTAAATACACATCTGAGAAGAAAACAAAATCAGAGTTTGGTGCAAAGGTATTTAAAATTTCCGAGGACGAGCGCGGTGTACGACTTACCCACATTAAAGTTACAAGCGGAAGTCTTAAAACAAAAACAGTTATCGGAGATAACAAGATTAACGAAATGCGAATTTATTCGGGTGTTAAATTTACTCCTGCGACTGAGGTTTTTGCCGGTGAAGTTGCGGCTGTGACAGGTCTTCCCGAAAGTTATCCCGGAATGGGACTCGGATGCGAAGCCGACAGCAGAGAGCTTACAATGGAGCCGGTATTTACCTACAGCGTGGTTGTTCCGGACGGAACTGATGTCCACAGCGTTCTTACAGCACTTCGCAAAATTGAGCAGGAAGAAACACAGATGCACGTTTTATATAATGAGCTTCTGCAGAAGATTGACGTACAGATTATGGGGATGGTTCAACTTGAGGTATTAAAAAGGATACTTGCCGACCGTTTTTCCATTGACGTTGAGTTTGAACACGGAAGCATTATATATAAGGAAACTATTGCAAACACTGTAGAGGGTGTTGGGCATTATGAACCGCTCCGTCATTATTCCGAAGTTCATTTACTGCTTGAACCGGGCAAACGTGGTAGTGGGCTTGTGTTCAGATCTTTCTGCAGTGAGGATGTGCTTGACCGTAACTGGCAGCGTCTTATAATGACACATCTTAAAGAAAAAACTCATCGTGGGGTGCTGACAGGCTCTCCCATTACGGATATTAGAATAA
>JAFVVU010000132.1 GCA_017502065.1 Clostridia bacterium
AAAAACATATGTTAAAGTAGCAGGTGAAATCACATACGGTATCGCTACAACTTTCACAGTAGAATAATGCGGAGGGTATATAAAATGAAAAAATATATTAAACCTATGGCAAATATGAATGAATATACTCTCATCGAGAGACTTGCAAACCTTGATACATGGCTTGCAGGGGAAGGCGCAGAGCTTGGTGTAGACAGCGATATCGCTGCTTACAAAACAAGCTACAACATGGCTTCCTGATTCAAAAGCAACAAACCCCGAACCAATCGGTTCGGGGTTTTTTATGTAAGGCTCCCCTTACACAGGGAAGGCTATCCGGAATGCCACGCAGGGCATTCCCTACAATGATGTTGCAAATCCTAATCTAACATCCTGAGATTCTTCAGCGTTGCATCAAAATGACAGTAAAGAAAGATTTATACTCAAGGAAATAATCCTTTTTTTAGCGGATTTTTTCCTTAAGTATAGTTGAAAAAAGGCAGATTTTATGATAGAATAATGTATATTATTTATACCAAACATTTGAAGGTGATTATATGGAGATTTTTAATCTTACACTTAACCAGATGCTGATGATGTTCAGCCTGATTTTAGTGGGGTTTTTATTAAGAAAGAAAACTAATATTCCGGAAAATGCAGGTACTATAATGGCAAAGCTGGAAACGTTTGTTTTTGTACCGGCGCTTTCTATGTTTACACAGATGACGAAATGCACAGTGGAGTCATTTAAAGAAAACTCTATACTTATTCTGTATGGATTGATAATAGTTGTGTGTGCAATTGCTGTTTCTTATCCGCTTTCAAAATGTTTTGTGAGAAAAAATGCGGATTTGCCTGAAAATATGTATCAGAGAAACATATTCAAATATGCTCTTACTTTTGGTAACTATGGGTTTATGGGGAACTTCATAATCCTTGGGGTATGGGGAAGTGATATGTTTTATAAATATTCCCTGTTCAACTTCTTTGTTGCGATTTTGTGCAGTAGCTGGGGACTTTACATACTGATACCGAAAGATAAAAATGCAGGAATCCTTGAAAATCTTAAAAAAGGATTGCTTACTCCGCCTATGATTGGTTTGGTTCTTGGCATGCTGCTTGGTCTTCTTGATTTAACCAGATATGTGCCGCAGTTTTTGATTGATGCATTTGACAGTGCGGGTGATTGTCAGGGACCGGTTGCTATGGTCCTTGCCGGATTTGTAATCGGCGGATATAACTTTAAAGAGCTTATGATGAAGAAAAAAGTATATGTAGTTACATTTTTAAGACTGGTTGCTATCCCTGCAATACTTATGGTTATATTGAAACTGTTTGGAACAAGCGAAGAAATAATGACGCTTGCGCTTATTGCCTTTGCCACACCGCTTGGTCTTAATACAATTGTTTATCCGGCGGCATACGGCGGCGATACAAAAACCGGTGCATCCATGACAATGATATCACATACGCTGTCGGTTATTACAATTCCGCTTATGTACCTTATTTTTATTGTATGGTTATAAAAAACACAAATAAAAAAGGCAGCTTTCGCTGCCTTTTTTTAATATCCTAATTCCTCGCCGACGAGGATGACTTTAATTCGGTTTTTGATGCGCTGATGTGAGGAAACTACATAGTTACAGCAGATACGTGAGCCTGATGGGCAACCGGAGAAGTCTGCTTTATCGGCAGCTATGCATTTGCCGGTTTTACTGCAATAAGTATCGCAGTTAAGACGTGCGCTGTTTTTCGGCGCTGTTATGGTTTTTACTCTTGTAATTGCCGCATCGACATCTTTTACAATTTTGTTTATACCTGCAACAACAATAACGGATTTTGGTCCGAAAACAAGCGCCGCAACTCTGTTGCTGTTGCCGTCCACATTATAAAGCTCGCCGTTTTCGGTGATGGCGTTGGCGCTTAAAAAATATGTATCGGCTGAGAAGGATTTTATAAAAAGATTTCTGATGTCTTCAGTGGAAAGTCCTGCGGCATAGCGGTCAAGAAAATTATAATCGCCGTTGCGAAGAAGGTCAAGGACGCCGCTGTCAATCAAACTCATTGAACCGCCGACAGCAACTGTTTCGCCGGGGGAGATAAGCTCTTTTATTTTTGGCACAACGTCCGAAATTTTATCAACATATATGCCCTGCATATTATTTTTTTCAAGATTAGCAAGAACCTTTTCGATTTTTTCGTTCATAATATCACTCCGTAATTAAAAAAGCGGAAAATGCCGCTTTTTTGATTTTAAATTAATTATTCGTGGTCGTGGCAACCGCAGTCGCAGTCACAATCAAATTCAATTTCGATTTTTTCGCCGCAAACCTGGCAATAAATATCTTCGTCGCTATCGAGTAAATCTTCGTCAACATAGATTTTGTTGCCGCATTTTTCACATGTGATTTCGTAATATTCCATATCATCGTCATCTTCATCATCGAAATCTTCTGTGAGTTCGTCAAGAAGTTCTTCAACATCTGTCTGTCTTTCGTCGAGGTCATCAAGCTCGCATGCCATTTCATCAATAAGATCAAGCATTGCAAGAACGAGTTTTCCTTCATTTGTATCTTCGTTAATCTTCAGTCCGTCTGCAAGACCCTGGAGATAAGAAGCTCTTTCGGTAAGGTAAGACATATAAAACACTCCTTTATTAAATTATACTCTTTCCATGTATTCGCCTGTACGTGTGTCAATTCTGATTTTGTTACCGATTTCAACGAAAAGGGGAACATAAACAGTTGCACCTGTTTCAACAGTAGCCGGTTTTGTTGCGCCTGTTGCTGTATCGCCTTTGAAGCCCGGTTCTGTTTCTGTAACTTCAAGTTCAACGAAGTTCGGCGGTTCAACACCGAATACGCTGCCTTTGTAGGAAAGAACTTTAACTGTCATATTTTCTTTAAGGAACGGCAATGCGCTTTCCAGAATATTTGTGTCAAGCGGAAGCTGTTCATATGTTTCTGTGTCCATAAAGTAGTAAAGTTCGCCGTCGTTATATAAGTATTCCATATCTTTGCGTTCGATATGCGCTTTCGGCATTTTATCTGTCGGGTTGAAAGTTTTTTCAATAACCCCGCCTGTTATAACGTTTTTAATTTTTGTTCTTACAAACGCTGCACCTTTACCCGGTTTAACGTGCTGGAACTGAATGATCTGGAACACGTTTCCGTCCAGTTCAAATGTAATGCCGTTTCTAAAATCACCTGCTGATATCATCTTAAGTAACCTCCGTAAGTTATTATTACTTTATATTTTACACTATTTTTCCATAAAGTTCAAGTATTTTTTATATATTTATAAAATTATTAACTCTTTTGGTGCTTCGCAAAGGATTTTAATGCCGTTTTCAGTAACGAGAACGGTATCTTCAATACGAACACCGAAGCAGCTGTCAAAGTAAACACCGGGTTCAACCGTAACAATCATGCCGGGTTGAAGAATGTCGGTTCCTCTTGGGCCGAGTGTTGGTGCCTCGTGCACCTCTGTGCCAACACCGTGACCGAGGGAATGCCCGAAAAACTCTTTGTATCCGAACATATCAAGAAGGTTTCTTGATATACCGTCAATTTCGCTGCATACCTTTCCGGGAGCAACAAGAGAAAGCATTTTGAGCTGCGTGAAATGCACGGCATTATACACACGGCGCTGTTCTTTTGTAACATTGCCGACAGCAACGGTTCGTGTTATATCACTGCAATAGCCGTTATACAGACAGCCGAAATCCATAACAACAAAATCACCGAGTTCGATTTTCTTTTCGGAAGCCGTGCCGTGCGGTTTTGCTGAGTTTGCGCCTGATGCAACAACCGATTCAAAGGATGTGCCGCTCGCACCGTTTTTGCGCATATAATATTCAAGCTCGGCGGCAATTTCGCATTCGGATACGCCGGGACGGATTTTATCAAGTACGTTATGGAATGCACCCACAGCAAGCTCAGCCGCTTTTTCAAGGTTTGCTATTTCAGTATCATCTTTGATGATTTTAAGTGATGCCACAAGTCCTGCCGTGCCAACAAGTTCTGCACCCTTTATATTACGTTTCATGGCGGAATATACTGCATTTGAAATAACCCTGTCTTCAATACCGAGTCGGGCAATGCTGTGTTTTATGATTATGTCATTTATTATATTGTAAATTCCTTCTTTTATGTCCCTGATTGTGTAAAGCGGACACTGCTCCGCCGCCTGCTGAAGATAGCGGAAATCACAGATTATATATGCCGCATCAAGTGTGATGAGAAGGTCGCCTTCAGAACCTGAAAATCCACTTAAATAAAATACGTTTGTGCGGTCGGAAATAATGATACCGCTAAGGTTTTCGGATGCCATTTTTCTTCTTAAGTCGGAAAGCCTGTTATTTATCATTTTCTGTCACCCTTTCGATAATCAGCTTAACGCCTTCAATATAGCTGTTTTTGCCAAGTCCTGCAATCTGACCGATGCAGACTGCGGAAATAACGCTTACTTTACGAAAATCTTCTCTTTCGTGGATGTTTGAAAGATGCACCTCCGCAACCGGAACGTCGATACAGTCAATAGCATCTGCAATTGCATAGGAATAATGCGTGTATGCACCTGCATTCATTACAATTCCGTCATATTTTCCATTTGCCGCATGGAGCATATCTATAATTGCGCCCTCATGGTTTGACTGGAAAAAAGTAAAGTTTATTTCGGGAAAGCTTTTTTTTATATATTCATTTACATCATCAAGAGTTTCGGTACCGTAATGCTTCGGGTCGCGTTTTCCAAGCATATTTAGATTAGGTCCGTTTATTACTAAAATGTCCATGAACTTCAGTCCTTTCGTATAAATATATAGTAGCATATTTGCCATATTTTTGCAAGTGGTTTTGTGTGTGGTTACCAAAAAATCGAAATAAACCAAAAAAATATCGCAAAACACCAATGACTTATGTTATAATGTATGTAATAATTAAAGTAACAATATATACTGGAAGGAGTGTATTTTGAAATGGCAGTGGAAACTGTTCTCGGAAAAGTAGAGAAAAAGGATCTTGGGATTATAACTCCCCACGAACATACTTTTATCGATTTGAGAGGGTTTTATACGGACCGCCCGGTAAGAGGCTGCGACGACCCGTACAATGCTCCGGTAACAATGGATAAGCTCGGTATCTTAAGCCGTGACCCGTATGCTCTTCGTGACAATCTTCTTATGGATGATTATGATACCCAGTGCGATGAAATTATGCAGTTCAAAAACGCAGGGGGAAGAACCGTTGTTGATGCAACAACAACAGGAATCGGTAAAGACCCGGAAAGACTTAAAAAGCTTGCTCTCGATACCGGTCTTCATATTATTGCAGGTGCAGGATATTATGTTGGGTCAATGCTTCCGCCGGAGCTTGATACAATGAGCGCCGAAGAAATTGCCGAAACAATTATTGAAGAAATTGAAGTAGGTATTAACGGAACTGATATCAAAGCCGGTGTAATCGGCGAAATCGGTATCGGTGAGGATTTCAGCGAAATGGAAGAAAAAATTCTCCGTGCCGCTTGTATTGCACAGATTAAAACAGGACTCGGACTTTTAATACATATCAACCCATGGGTACCGCTTGGAGTAAGAGCGGCAAAAATTGCTCTTGAAATGGGCGTGCCGAAAGAAAAAATCTGTATTTGCCACGTTGACGTTGAATGCAGAATGGATTATATGAAGGAAGTTCTTGACCTTGGTGTTTATATTGAATACGATAACTTCGGTAAAGAATATTTCGTAAATCAGGAAGTAAGAAATAAAGGCTACGGAAACTTTGTAACTGACGTGTACAGAGTCGAAACTCTTAAAGAGCTTATTGATGCAGGCTACGCAGATCAGATTGTTTTAAGCTGTGATGTTTGCCTTAAAAACTTACTTCACAAATACGGCGGATGGGGCTTTGACCACATTCTCGTGAACATTGTACCTATGATGAAAGAATACGGAATTTCGCAGGCTGACATTGATAAAATGTTAATAACAAATCCTGCAGATTTCTTAGATTAAGGAGGATATGAAAATGGGTGTAACAATACCGCTTAGTGAATTTAAAGCAAGAATCACAAGACTTCAGGCAGCAATGAAAAAGGACGGATTCGATGCCATCCTCGCATACGGAAACGAAGCTGAACCTCAGTACGTTCGTTACCTTTCCGATTACTGGCCGAGCTTTGAAACTGCAGGCGTAATCGTTCCTGCTGAAGGTGAGCCGATGCTCCTTATCGGACCGGAAAGCTATACATATGCAGCTGACCGTTCCGTTATTCCTGAAATCAGACTTTTAAAAGCATTTCGTGAATCTTCCGAACCGGAATATCCGGGCAAACCGCTTTCTACATTCAACTCCGTTTTTGACGAAGTAATGGGCGGACGTAAAATCACAAAATTCGGTGTTGCAGGTCTTCCGCTTATGACAATCGGTGTGTATAATGACCTTGCGGCAAGCCTTAAAGAATATGGTAATATTGAAGTTCTTAAAGCTGACGATGTTATGGCAAGACTCCGTATGATCAAAACTGAACCTGAGCTTGCTTGTATGCGTGAAGCGGCAAGAATCACAAAAGAAACCTTTGATTTTGTTCTTAACAACATCAAACCGGGAATGACAGAATGTCAGGTGGCAGGTCTTGCACTTGGTAAAATGCACGAGCTTGGCGCTGAACGTGAAAGTTATCCTCTCTGGGTGCTTACAGGCGAAGGCAGTAACCAGGCAATCAGCCGTCCGCGTCACAAAATTATTCAGCCGGGCGATATGACATTCCTCCAGATTGGTGCAAGAGTTGCAGGCTATGCATCCACAATCGGACGTCCCGTAATTTTCGGTAAGGCAACAGAAGAACAGAAATCTCTTATTGCGGCAGGTTACGCAGGACAGAAAATTGTTTGCGAAACTCTTAAAGCAGGCGTTTGTGCAGGCGATGTTGCTGCTGCATATGAAAACGAAATGGAAAGGATTGGATATAAAGACTGGCTCCTTTACGGACCTTGCCACGGTAACGGTCAGATGGAAGGCGAAGCTCCGTGGATTGAAAACGGTTCAACATGGATTCTTCAGGAAAATATGTCTTTCTGTGTTGATATTTTCCTTGGTAACAACGACAAGAAAATCGGTCTTAGAATGGAAGACGTTGTACGCGTTACAAAAGATGGTGTAGAAAATCTTACAAACTATCCGAGAGAGGTATTTGAACTCTGATAAGGGGGAGTAGAGTATGAAACTTAGAGAAAAAATATGGCTTTGGGGACTTGACCCCGGTGCCGATCATTTCGGCGGTGAAAACGGACTTGCAGGCTTTAACAGAATGACACCTGCAGAAGGTGCATACTATTTTGGTACAAAAAATCTTATAAGAGCATCAAGATACGGATTTCCGAAACCGCCGTTTGATAAAGAAGCAGAAAAACTCAGCATTCTTGATAAGACAATCTGGCCGATAGATCCGGCTAAACCGGAAACTGTTGACGAGGTTATAAGAATTGCAAAATATCATCCGCACGTTAAAGGTGCAATTATTCAGGTTGATCCACAGCATCTTGAAATGTATGAACGGGACCCACAGCTTTACAGAGATGCAAAGGCACGTCTTAAAGCTGAGCTTGGCGAGGATTTTGAGCTTTGGATGGAAGTGTATGCAGTAAAGGTATACGATAAAACTATGCCGTGGCTTGAAGTTGCAGATGCTTACTGCATATGGTGCAGAAGTCCGCTTGAAATTGTAAACCTTGACCATTACTATAACATCCTTATGAAAAACGGATGTGCAGGCAAGAAAATGTTCTGGGGCGTACATATGTGGAACTTCCCGAAACGATTTGTATTGTCTCCGTTTGTTGTAAGGGATTACCTTAACAGATACAGACAGTGGATGAAAGAAGGCAAAATTGAAGGTATTGTGCTTTATTCCAATACTCTTGCAGATACAAAGCTTCAGGCAGCGTTTGAAGCTAAAAACTGGATTGCCGAACACGGCGATGAAGAAATATAAGGAGGGGACTTACAATGAAATTAAGAGATAAACTTTGGATTTGGGGTCAGACTCCGGGCCTTCATCATATTTGGGACCAGTACGGACTTCCCATTGAAACAAACAATATGACAGCATTTGAAGGTGCAAAATATTTCGGTATTCCGAATGTGTGCCGTGTGCCGATAGGCGGATGGCCGGACGTTCCTTATGAACAGGAACAGATGGTGCTTGACGGAATGAATAAGGTGTGCTGGGGAACAAGCACACAGGACGAAACAATGTT
>JAFVVU010000133.1 GCA_017502065.1 Clostridia bacterium
CGACCCGTATCCTACAGCAGAGGATAAAGTGCCGGGATATTCATACATCCGTGCACGCTGGTCAACTCTTGGTAACCACGAACAGGTTCCGGTTGCAATGATTGTACAGATGACACCGTTTAAAGATAGCTGGAGACCGTCAATCACAGCAGTTCGTCATCAGTTCTATCAGGGCTTCTGGGGCGGCGCAAAAATGCTTGGCTTCTTCTCTATGACGGGCGCAAGCGATATGACACTTGAATCCATCAAGGATGATCCGGACAGATATAAACAGTGGTGCGATTTCAACCTTTCGGGCGAAAAGAATATCGCATTCAAACATTTCTCTGAAGAAAAAACAACGCTTATTGCAAACTGGCAGGAAAACGACGTTTGGTACCGCATATGGCAGGATCCGGACGACAAACAGAACTACCTGCTTGTTATGAATATGAACCCGGCAGAATACACGGCGGATATTAAGCTTGTTTCAAATAACGGTAAAATCAGCTTTGACGGATATACAGCCGAGCTTGTAAACGGCGCAGGACTTGAAGCTACAGTAACAAGCCAGGATAACACATTCAAGCTTGCAATGCCAAGCCTTGGTGTAGGTCTTTATAAGCTTAACCCGAACACACCGTTTGATATTGCGGCAGTAAATGAAGATGTATATGCAGATATTTCAGGATATGATTGGGCGGAAACCGAAATTGAAACTCTTGCAATGAAAGATGTTGTAAATACAGTAAACGGCGCATTTGCACCGGGTGAAAATATTACAAGAGCAGACTTTGCAGGTTTCCTTATAAGAACACTCGGACTTACTGCAGATACAGCCGACACATTTGCGGATGTTGACCCGAATCATATATATGCAAAGGAAATTGCTATGGGTAAAGCGCTCGGTATCTTAAATGGTGTAGGTGATAATAAATATGACCCGGATGCGGCAATCACAAGACAGGATGTAATGACAATCTGTGCACGTGGTATGGAAGTAGCCGGCACAATGGATACAACAGGAACACTTGTACGTCTTGAATGCTTTAAGGATAAGGATTTGTTTGCAGACTATGCGGCACTTCACGCATCAAAAATGGTAATCGAAGGCGTTATCAAGGGTAACCCCGACGGCAGCATTAATCCGCTTGGAAACACAACAAGAGCCGAAGCCGCTGTTATTATGGACAGAATTTTTGCACGCCGTCCTGAATACAAACGACTTTTAGGCGTAGCTTAATTGATAATTAATAGCTGAAAAAATATCCCCCGCATTAAAATGCGGGGGATATTTTATGTTTAAGTCAAACAATAATGCAATTTGAAACATTTTTCTCCACTCGCAATTATGTTTTATAACTTAATTATACTATTCCGTACCCTCCCATAACGGGATCACGGAACAACGGAATATGCGGCGGCGCAAAGGTAAAAACCGCAAACAAAAGTGCAATCACACACAATACTGTAAGCGCCGCATACGGATATTTGCATTTTATGCCGTTTTTAAAAATGGTTGTTTCCGTCAGAAATGCCACCGCTGCCGACGCAAAAAATATTGCAATATTTACCCATCCGGAC
>JAFVVU010000010.1 GCA_017502065.1 Clostridia bacterium
ACAAAATCCATGCTGCATATACCGTTTTCATATTCTGAATATCCACCGCTTAAGAGGGTAATTTCACCAATGCGGGGGAGAGTGCAGCTTACGTGAGATGCAGAGGAAGTTATCGTTGTAACAGAAGACCATGTGCTGCCAACTTCGGAAATATAGCCTACAAGTCCGCCTGCGGACATTATAACGTCATTCTGAGCAATACCATGGTTACTTCCTTTATTTATTTTAATAATGCCGGAATGTCCACTTATATCACGGGCAACAACCTCGGCGCTGATTGTTTGATAATTCGTAAGCTGAGATTGCAAATCAAGTAAATTACGAAGTCTTGTGTTTTCGTCTTTATATTCCTGTATATTTTCGATATCACGCTGGAGTGTAAGAACTTGTTTTTTCAGCTCTTTGTTTTCGTTATAGCTTGTTGTTATCTGACCAAAGAAAGAAAAAACATCGGAAATATTGCCTGTAACCCAGGAAAGAGACCCCTGTAACGGAGAAATAACAACAGAAAAAGTATTGCTTAAAAAGTCAGCTTTTCCATTGCCACCGAAAACAGAAGATACAATTAATGATATTACAATAACAATAGCTGTAAGTAAAACCAAAAATGTAATAAACTTTCTTTTAATAAGGTCTAACATTAACAATCACTCCATTTAACAAATGAGGTTATTTTCTTTTGGATGTTTCAAGAACGCGTCTCAAGTTAACCCTGTCATCGCCTTCAAGAATAGTTCCTATACCTCTGATAACGCCGTTAAGCGGCATGTCAGCAATAGTAACATTAATTTTTGTTTCAAGAGAAATAGTACGATCAAGTCCGCGAAGAAGAGCACCACCACCTGCGAGCATAATGCCGCGGTCCATAATATCAGCCGCAAGCTCCGGCGGAGTTTTTTCAAGGGTCATTTTGATACATTCAATTATTTCGTTTATCGGATCATAAAGAGCACTTCTTACTTCTTCAGCACGGATTTTTGCTACTTTCGGAAGCCCTGTAACAAGGTCGCGACCTTTGATTTCCATATAGCTTTCGCCTTCATACGGATATGCAGAACCGATCTGTATTTTAATATCTTCCGCAGTACGTGCACCAATCTGCAGACTGTACTCTCTTTTTACAAAGTTAATAATTGCTTCGTCAAATGCATCGCCTGCAACGCGAAGAGAATTGCAAATAACAATACCGCCGAGAGAAATTACAGCAACTTCACTTGTGCCTCCTCCGATATCCACAATCATACTTCCGGTTGGGTCACCAACAGGAAGTCCCGAACCGATTGCTGCAGCCATTGGTTCATACACCATGTATACTTCTTTTGCACCTGCAGAAAGACCGGCTTCTTCGACTGCTCTTTTCTCAACTTCGGTAACGCCGGACGGAATACAAATAACAACCATTGGCTTAAAGAATAAACCGCTGCCGCCCATAGCTTTACTGATAAGTTTTTTAATCATTACCTGGGCAACTTCGAAATCAGAAATTACGCCATCCTGCATAGGACGAACAGCAAGAATAGTACCGGGAGTTCTTCCGATCATATCCTTTGCTTCGTTACCAACAGCAAGAACTTCGCCTGTAGCCTGATTGATTGCTACAACAGACGGTTCATTTACTACAATACCTTTTCCTTTTAAATATACCAGCGAGTTCGCAGTTCCAAGGTCAATACCAATATCTTTTGACAACATCATATATACACTCCTTAAATTAAATTAAATTCAAATTCATTTTTTAATATATTATTTAATTTCGTCAGGGGGAGTCCCACAACGTTAAAATAATCACCATCAATTTTTGAGACGAACAGAGAAGCTTTTCCCTGAATTCCGTACCCGCCGGCTTTGTCGTATGATTCACCCGAGGCTACATAACGTTCGATTTCATCTTGTGAAAGAGTGTTAAAGCTAACATTTGTTACCTCATAGTCTGTTATGCATTTGCCTGTTGCTGAATCTATAACGCAAACACCGGTGTAAACCTGATGCACATTTCCCGAAAGGGATGAAAGCATTTCGATAGCTTCTTCTTTGCTGGCAGGCTTGCCAAGCGGTGTATTTTTAAACCATACTATTGTATCTGCCGAAATAACAAGGCCGTCCGTTAACCCTGATGCAGCAGCAGAGCCTTTCAAAAGCGCCAGTTCC
>JAFVVU010000134.1 GCA_017502065.1 Clostridia bacterium
CGGACTTCTTGTTCACAAATCAACTCACCATTTCGACCTTATGAACTGGTATCTTGATCAGGACCCGGTTGCAGTAAACGCATTCGGCGGAACAAAATTCTACGGTAAAAACGGCAAAATCCGCGGCGAACGTTGTCTTACATGTCCTCACAAAAAAACTTGTGAATACTATTTCGACATCGAAAGCGACGATTTTATGAAAAAACTTTACATGGATGTTGAAGATGTTGACGGTTACTACCGCGACCGTTGTGTTTTTGCTGAAGATATTACAGCAGAAGACTCTGTTGCTCTTAACATTGAATATAGCAAAGGTACAGTTGTATCATATTCTCTTGCTGCACACACACCATATGAAGGATTTAAAATGTGTTTCAATGGTACAAAAGGCAGAATGGTTGTTGAAAACTACAGCCGTATGATTGATACAAACCACGCTGATGTTATGGTTAAGAAAATTACAATTTACAATCGTCTCGGTGAAGAAATTGTTTACAACTATTCTACAGACGAAAAGAGACTTGGCGCACACGGCGGCGGAGATATCAGACTTCTTAACATGATTCTTCGCGGCGGTATTGAAGACCCTCTCAAACAGCAGGCAGGTCTGCACGAAGGTGCAATGTCAATTATGATTGGTATTGCAGGTAACGTTTCAATGAAAGAAAACCGCAGAGTTACAATTGAAGAATTAATGAAATAATAATTATAAAGGAGATAAAAATTATGGAAATTCGTATTTGTGAAAATCCGGCGGCACTTGGTGCTTCTGCAGCGGAATACACTGCAAAAATCTTAAATGATGCAATTGCAAAAAAAGGCAGCGCAAGAATTGTTTTATCAACAGGAGCTTCCCAGTTTGATACAATTGCTAACCTTGTAAAACAGGATGTTGACTGGAGCAAAGTTGAAATGTTCCACCTTGACGAATATGTTGACCTTCCGGAAACACACGTTGCAAGCTTCAGAAAATACCTTAAAGAAAAATTTGTTGCTCACGTTCCTACTCTCAAAGCTGCTCACTTTGTTGACGGTACAAAAGAAGGAATTGCTGAACTTACAAAAGAACTCAGAAGTGCTCCTATTGATGTAGGTCTTATCGGTATCGGTGAAAATGCTCACATTGCATTCAACGACCCACCGGCAGATTTCGACACAAAAGAAGCTTACATCATTGTTAACCTTAACGACACATGTAAACAGCAGCAGGTTGGCGAAGGCTGGTTTGCAACTGTTGACGATGTTCCGAAACAGGCTGTTTCAATGACTGTTCATCAGATTCTCCAGTGTGAAAAGATTGTTTCCTGCGTACCTTACAAAGTTAAAGCAAATGCAATCAAAGCAACTCTTGAAAATGATGTAACAAACACAGTTCCTGCAACAATAATGAAAGGTCACAAAGACTTCGTTCTTTATGTTGACAGAGATTCTGCATCACTCGTATTCTAATTTAAACTACAAAAAAGACCGCCGTTTCGGCGGTCTTTTTTATTATATAATTTCAATTCCGAGGATATCGCACAGGTTTTTGATTATTTCGGTATTATCACCGTATGAAATAATGTAATGCTGACACATTACGTTCTGTGCAAATTTTTCTGTATCTTCGAGTAAAATTTCAAGACCCGGAAGCTGTGGTGCAGGCTGTGTCCAGCCGCATTCTTCCCATTTACGTGGGGTAATTCCCTCACCTTTTACCATATGCATATAATATTTACCTTTATCGGTAAAGAGTCTGCACATCGTAAGGTTACCCGGTTTTACTTTTGATACGTTAAGAATACCTTCGTTAAGTTCGCCGAATGCCGCAGGAAGAACCTGTGTTGCTCCGTCTGTAATTTCAGCAGGAACATAGTCCGGTACACCGGCAAGAACTCTGTCTTCAAAGAATTCATAGAATTCAAGATATGCTCCGCACTGGCCTGTAAGGTATTTTACCATAAGCTGTGTTACGTTGCCGAGACAGTCGTTTTCCGGAATTGTGGAAACGCCTGCAACATCGGAAAGAAGCATAAAGATTGGTGCCGGCGGGAAGCCAAGAAGCTTTTTCATACCGTCAACGTCTTTTAATGATATTGCATCATATCCGCGTTCATCTATAATCTGTTTTACAGCAAGGTAATATCCTGCCGCCATTTCAAGACCTTCGCGTTTTGCTTCTTTAAGGAATGTCCATTTTGACATTGCCTTTTCAATTATTTCATTTTTAGCTTCAGCTGATATTTTTTCATATCTCTGCTGCATTTCAAGCATTTCAAATGTTTCAATTTCAGGACCGACAACTCGCTTTAATGATGTTCCATCATAAAGTGTGCCGTAGAGATTCATATCTCTGTAGCCTGCCATACCAACCTTTGCACTGCGGAGTTTCTTTGCTGCAGAAGCCGCTTTTGCATAGTTTGCAACTTTTGCCGCACCGCTTTCTTTGCCAATTATGTCATATACATATTTGAATGTATATCCAAGGTCGTAGAAAGTTTTGCGAAGTGCACTTGTGCCCGCCTGGTCAGCTGTTGTTACAAGTCTGCCGTCTGATTCAATCCAGCCGCAAAGTCCCCACAAAACCATGGGTTTTTCTTTGAACTGTTCGCAAACCTTTACAACCGCGTGAGTCGGAATCCAGCCTGCGATGCAAACAACAATTGAATCAAAATCTTTTCCTTTTAAAGCATCAATTGCTTTTTTAACGTCTTTTTCCTCGTAATCATCTGTTACGGGATAAACGCTTACAAGGTCAAGACCCTGGGCTTCAAGCTGTGCTTTGGCAGTTTCACATTTTTTAATTATAACGTCTATTGGTGTATTTACTTCACCAAATCCGACAAATGCAGTTTTTGTCATACATTTTCCTCCTCGTATTTCAGATAACGCTTATAGGCATCTGAATAATCCGCACCGCTTGGGTAATATTCTTTATCTGTTGCAATAAGTTTTTCGCACGCTTCGGGCACGGATTTATATATTCCTGCACCGACACCTGCAATTATTGCCGAGCCGAGGCATGCCGCTTCCGTGCTTTTAAGAGTTACGATTTTTTTGCCGGTTACATCTGCTTTAATCTGGCACCAGAGCGGGCTTAAAGCGCCGCCGCCCATACTGCGGATTTCACTACAGGAAACATCAAGATATTCCAGGTTTTCCTGAAGCATAAACGCAACCGATTCAAGTATTGCACGCACTGCATGAGCACGTCCGTGTTCCATTGTAAATCCAAGAAACGCTCCCCTTGCGTCGGGATTGTATTTAGGTATTATACTGCCGCAAAGATAAGGCATAAACGTAAGTCCGTTTGAGCCGGGTTCTACCTTTTCGGCAATTTCATCAAGCTGTCTGAAGCCCCAGTTCTCGCAGAAATTTTCTTTAAACCATTTAAGTGCAATACCTGCTGTAGGTGTCCATGTGAGGAGGCAATAGTTTCCGTCATAATTAAGATGACACGGAACTCTGTTTTCTTCTTTATACGGTGGAAACTTATCCGTCGGCACTACAATTGCCATTGTTGTTCCCGTCATTTCGCTTACGATTTCCGAAGTTACAACCCCTGCGCCTACAGAGCCTGCGACCTGGTCCATAACACCGGCTACAACTTTTGTTCCGTCCACTTCTGCAATAAGCTTACCACTATCACAAATGCGTGGGAGCTGATTTTCGTTTACACCGATAAACTGAAGCATTTCCTGCCACCACTCGCCTTCTCTTATATCAAGATAAAGGCTTGATGACTGCAGTGTTCTTTCGGTTACAAATTCGCCTGTGAGACGGTAGAGAAGAAAATCTTCCAGAAGGAATATTTTCTTTATTTTACCAAACACATCAGGTTCATTGTCACGAAGCCACATAAGCTTACATGCCGGCCATGTTGCCGTTATTTCCGGCTGACCGGTTATTTCATAAACGGTTTTTGCAGAGAATGTTTCGGCTATTTTTTCCGCTTCACGTGCGGCTCTGTTATCGAGCCACACGATAGCGTTATAAAGCGGTGTTCCCGCATCATCTGTTACGATAAGTGTTTCGCACTGTGTATCAATTGAAAGTGCATCAACCTTATATTCTGATTTTATTTCTGCATAGCCTTCCGAAAACATCTGCCAATATTTTAAAGCATCAAGCTCTACCCTGTCGCCTTTGGTTTCAAGGGTATATTCTTTTGAAACGGATTTTAAAATATTGCCATTTTCATCAAACAACACCATTTTCATTGATGTGGTTCCCACATCAATACCAAGTAAATTAGCCATATTATCTTTCCTGCTGAAGTGTGTAGTGTACGTCGTATGCTTTTTCTTCGTCTGTGTATTTACGGAGTGTGTTGATAACTTCTCCGTTGTTCCACTTTCTGTCTTCAACATCATCTGTTGTTCCCATTACTGTGATGTTAAGCTGTCTGCGACGAGCACGTACGTGATCCCAGTCGATAAAGTAAACGTGTGCGAATTCACCACCGTCAAGAACGCCGTCTTTAACTGTCATAGCTTCGCTTCTGCCGAAGAATACGCTACGGAGATGTCCGTCTGTGTTCATGCTTGTGAAGTCACCAGGTTCATTAACGTATCTACCGAACTGTGTATGTATCGGACCCGGATGACGGTACTGATGTTCTTCAGCAAAGTCAGGGATTAATTTTCTCATGATATCGAGAAGGTCATGCTGGAGGTATTCGATATCGAATGAATCAACGTCGTGTGAGCATTCCTGAACCATTACTGAACATGTTGTGTGGTGAGAAGCAATTGTACATGTTCCGTTTTTAATTCCGGAAGCTTTAACAATTTCCATTACTTCTTTTGATACATCGTGAAATGTGGGGATCCAGCCTCTTGACTGAAGTTCGAGTTCTTTCTGATAAACTTTAAATTCCATTTTTCATTTCTCCTTTTTAATTTTTACTTTTTATTAAGCCTTTCACCTACGGCTCCGCCTGGGTGGATTAAGGCAAATTGTTCATTTTTATAATCTGTTTCTTCGATAAGCGCTGTCTGAAGTGCATGGATTATCATGCAAAGCGCTGTTGTTGATGTTGTTCCCTGCGAATTGTATTTATCTGTTTCACGGTTAACATACTGCTTTAACACTACGTCTGCCTGCTGGGCAAGCGGTGACTCCATATTTTCTGTTATTGTTATGATTTTCACGCCTTTTGCTTTACAGATGTCTACAATAGGCAAAAGCTCTTTTGTTTTTCCGCCTCTTGATGCAAACACACAAACGTCGCCTTCCTGCAGGTATCCGGTTGCACCGTGTACCGCTTCAGCAGGTGAAATAAATCTTGTCGGACGTTCGATACAGCACATCAGATGCGCAAAATGCTGACATATGATTCCGCTGTGTCCGCAGCCTGATGCCCCTATTCTTGGTGCATTTTTAAGAAGCTCTACTGCTTTGGAGAAAGCCTCTTCATCAAGATAGTCAAGCATTTTTGTAATACATTCGGCTTCAATTGCATAAGCTTCTTTTACTGCTTTAAGTGATTCAGGTTTCATATATCTCACCTTCCGTTTGTATCATCCCAGGCTTTACGCAGGTTGTAGAGCATTTCTTCAACCATTGCATACGGGTCAGCAGCTTTTATGATACCGCTTGTTGAACCGGTTGCCTGCGCACCGAGGGCGATTGTGTTATAAACGTCCTGACCGTTTGAAATTCCCGCACCCTGAAGCACCATTATATCGGGGTTGATATCACGAACTGCTTTGATTGTATCTACAACGTAGTTGCTGTCTGCAGTTGTACCTGTTCCGATAAGTTCTGTAGGTTCGGCAACAATGAGGTTAGGACCCATTTTTGCAATTTTCTTAACGTCGTCGATTGTGTCGGCGCAAACAATTGTTGCAAGACCTACTTCATCGGCACGTTTGATTGTTTCATCAATTGTTTCCATTGAAATCGGTTTTTCAGCATGATTGAGCATTACACCTACCGCACCTGCAGCTTTAACAGCTTCCGGAAGCACACTGCCAAGACCACGTCCTACAGGAAGCGGATCCATATGCTGTGCAAACACAAGAATACGTTCTGTATTATCAGCAAGAAGCTGGATATCGGTGTACTGCGGTGTTACGATAACATCCACATCATACTTCATTGCAACCTTGTCAATTACCTTTGCAAGTTTAAGCATTTCTTCGCCGTAGAGATAAGCTTTCGGGCCTATTTCAAAAAACGGCGGTTTGATATTAAAGTTTTTAAGCATTCCCATTTTCTCCTTTCGTTTCGTTTGCTTTATTAAACCTTTTCCACATTACTGCGGCCAAGGATATTAATACACAACTTACTGCAAGCAGTATTATCCACAGCCATATTGTACTGTACCAGTTGCCCGTTATTTCGGCAAGCTTGCCAAGACCGTAGCTTTCCAATACAATTCCGATGCATGCAAATGCATTTACAATTCCTGCCACAGTGCCTTCGCAGCCGTATTTATGAAACTTCTGTACCCAGGCGTTCACAAATAAAAACGCTGCACTGATAAAGGCATATATTATTGAGAAGAACACAACAATCATTGCTACGTTTATCTTCCCGATAAGCAGGGTAAGCACTGCAAACGGAACACATACAGCAAAGCTTATAAGCCAGCCTGTAAGCTCCCCTTTTATAATTTTGGGGTACAATACTCCTCTTACAAGAAATACGCCCGCCACTCCGGCTAATATAATGATAAGATTGAAGCTGTTTCCTATTGCCGGTGAAATTGTTTCATAGGTTTCCATAAACATTACCGGTGCAAACTGGCGAAGTCCTGAGCTTACGATTTCTCGCACAAGGTTTACCGGTAACAACAGAAGAAGTCCGCTGCCGAGAATAATCTGCCATTTTGTAAGGCTGTGCTTTTTCTCTTCAATTTTTACGGTTTCTTCCGTATCGGGAACCATATATTTACTGATTTTTTTATAACCTGCCGCAAACACAACCGCAAACACAAACATAACTACTGCCGCAAAGGTAAAGTTATCCTGCCATCTCGATACTGCAATCGCTACAACATAAGACAGAAACGTTCCTGCCGGAGTTACAATTGATATGTAGAAAATACCCATTTTACGATGCGATTTTTCAAGCTCCGAAGAAAGTATACGGATTATTGACGGCCACAGTGCAAACTGCGACAGTGCATTTAACACCCATGCGCCCATTATTACCGGATAAGAGCTATTTATAATCGTTATTGCATTTGCTATCCCCGAACCGATAACCCCTATCAGTATAAGTCTGTCAGGTTTATATCTGTCCGCAAGGATACCGCCCGGAATCTGCAATATTCCGTATACAAGATAGAATACGGATGTGATAAGACCCGCCTGCGATTTTGTCATTGCTCCTTCGTCTACTATTGCTGCTATTGCCGCACTTGCAGCATTTCTTGTCATTGCCACAAGAACGTAGGTTAGCCATACAAGAAGGAAGAGCAGTATGCTTACTTTTTTGTTATTAAGTGTTTTCCCCATGTATATCCCGGCCTTTTACCACATTTTGTTGATTTCTTCAAGTGTTTTTCTTACAAGCAGGTCGCCGCCTTCGTGTCCTACGTTTCCACTTGAAACATATGCGCTGTAGTGGCTTCCTTTTTCTGCTTTTTCCGTCGGGAGATACCCGAGTGAGCCGCATGAAAGCTGAATAAGAATTGTCTGTTTTGCACGGCTTCTTGCTCTCATCTGGTTTCCGAAATCAAGGAAAAGCTCAAATGGGTTTGTTGCAAATGCAAAATCACCAAAACGTGCAACATGAAGCTCAATAGGTACAAGGTTCTGTGTGTGCTGTTGTTCGTATCTCAGAACTGTACCGGAATATATGTGCATTTTTGCATTGTCTGCAAAGTTAACTCTGCCTTCAACTTTTGCGGCATATTCTTCAAGTTTTGCAACTGCCGCTTCATATTCCGCAGGAGTTACACGGCGGATTGGCAAATCAAGGTCAATTACTTTATGTTCAAACACAATATCATCCTGAAGAGCACCGATTTCTTCATATGCCATAAATATTTCGTTTACAATTCTTTTACCGACTTTCCATGTGCCTGCAATGTCAAACATTGACGGGTCGGCATTTCTTTCTATGTAATCGTTTCTTTCAATATTCGGGTCATCAATAGGTGTTTCCGGATTTACCCAGCGTACAAGGTCACGCGGACACTGGTCTCCTGCCGGTGCACAAAGACAAAGCACATAAATGTCTTCACCAAATTTTTCGCGAAGAAGAATTTTAACTTTTCCCCAATAGTCAGAGGAAATAAAGCTTCTGTGTTCCACAACCTGTGACGGACATGCAATGTTTGCTACAACGCCTGTAAGCTTTTCGTTTTCGTCAAACATAAACATAAGCTCAATACCGGAATCGTTTCCGCCTTCAAGTTCTGTAAAGCTTGCTTTATTTGTGTCGCCCCACATTTTGGCACTACCGTCGTCGTAGCATACACGTCTGCACATACCAACAGCCGCTCTTCCGAAACCGCCGGCATATTTTGCACTCTTACGGTTTTCCCAAGCCTTAACAACAGCCTCAGCTGCACGGTCTGTAACAAAGCCAAATGCTTCAGCTCCATCCATGAAGTCGTCGCCTTTAGCGGATACTTTTACCTCGTACTGTTTTTCTTCAGGTAAAAATCTGTTAAGTACAGTTTTGGCGGTTGCAAGTGTGCTTACTCCCGTTTCCAACACATGAGATGTATGTGTATGTGTTACATTTATAATAATTTTTTTAGTATCTATTTCACTGTTTTTCGCTGCAACTTTTCTACGAATTTCTTCAATTGCATACTCCCCTATGCCAACAAGGTCACAAGAACATATGATAAGCTGTTCCCCTGCTGATTCAACAGCCATTGCTGTTACTGTTATCGGGGTTTCAACATACTGCGAAATTCTTTCAAAAAACTGACCGGCAAGCGCAATCTTTTTATCAGGTGTTATGCTTACTTCCGACCATCC
>JAFVVU010000135.1 GCA_017502065.1 Clostridia bacterium
AGGAGAAGGTGGGTTGCGAAGCAACTCGGATGAGGTGGACTGTAGGGAACGACCTGTGTGTCTTTCCGAAAAAGGAATGCTCGCATTGCGGTATTCCCTACAACCAACGTTATTGTAAAGTTTATCGTAGGGAACGGATTCATCCGTTCCGGCATAGCGGAATGCATAAATGCAGTCCCTACACGTGCGTTATCGTATCGAGCTTTAAATCATTTTGCGTATGCAAAATGCTACCACACTTTTTCACTATTCGCTATTACTTATTACCTATGATAAAACACCCATCCAAAAGGATGGGTGTTTTATCATATATATTTCTTTATATGCCCGAGCGCTGCCTTTTCAAGGCGTGACACCTGTGCCTGCGAAATGCCTATTTCCTCGGCAACCTCGGTTTGCGTCCGCCCGTTAAAAAACCGCAGTGTCAGAATATGCTTTTCGCGTGCGGAAAGCTTGTCCATGGCGTGCCGCAGGGCAATTTCTTCAATCCATGCCTCATCTGTGTTTTTTGTATCTTTAACCTGGTCCATAACAAACCCGCCGTCGCCGCCCTCGTGATATACCGGCTCGTAAAGTGAAATCGGGTCGGCAATTGCATCAAGTGCAAACACAATTTCTGTTCCCGGAATCCCCATTTTTTTTGAAATCTCTTCAATAGTAGGTTCGCGCCCGTGTTCAGTTGTAAGCGCTTCTTTTGCCTGCAGTACCTTATACGCTGTATCACGTATGGACCTGCTTACCCTTATAGGATTATTGTCGCGCAGATACCTTCGTATTTCGCCTATAATCATCGGCACGGCATAGGTGGAAAACTGAACATTTTGCGTTACATCAAAATTATCAATGGCTTTAATAAGGCCAACACACCCCACCTGAAACAAATCATCCGCATTTTCGCCTCTGCCGGCAAACCGTTTCATAACGCTGAGGACAAGCCTTAAATTCCCTTCAACAAACTTTTCGCGGGCAAGAGCATCACCCTGTTTTATCTTTTCAAAAAGCTCGGCTTTCTCCTGCCTTGTAAGGACCGGCAGCTTGGAGGTGTTAACCCCGCAAATTTCCACCTTGTTTATCATAAAAGCACCCTCCGGCAATAGTATTTAATCCTATTATTGCCCGTAGGGTGCTTTTTTAATCTTAAAAAATTACTTTTTGAATGGTTTTCTTAGCTTGCCGTATGCTTTCAGAATATATGGTCTTGCCTTAAACGAATGACACCATACTTTTGTATAGAACTTATATTTAGGGTCAGTTACTTTAATTGTTTCGCCTTTTCGTATGATTGCACCGGCAACAGCAATTACCTGGTCATATCTTATCGGATATTCAATAACAAACTGTGCGTCGCCGCAAAGATAAAGCTCACCGTTTTTAATTTTAACAATTCTGTGAAGCACATAATTCCCGTCATCACGCTGATACAGAATTATATCGCCGGCTTTAAGTGTCTTAACTTTTTCAAGAATAACGCTGTCGCGTCCTTCTATAAGAAGCGGAAACATACTGCCGCCCGTAACTTTAAACGAAAACTTGCCGCCGCCCGATATTACCTCTTTTATAAGCGGCACAATTTCCGACATACTTACTTTGTTCATTACATTACCCCGTTATCTGATATATTGAAGGCTTATTGCATCGTAAACATCGCCGTTTGTTGTATCAACAACATATCTTGCTTTCGGTTCCTTGTTTGCTGAAGACAGCATACTTACAGCATCGCCGGCAATAAAAACAAAGCACGGACGTACCTTTTTATCATATGTAACTTCAATAAGGTCACCGTCAAAATCCGGAAGTATCAATGTTCCTGCGCCAAGATGTTTTGTTGCAGCTTTCTGACAAATATCCATTGATTCCTGAAACGAAAGTTTCTGTTCCGGAACTGCAGGGTTTGAAGCTTCATCCGGAGCAATTGTCGGAGGAACGGTTGGCTCTTGCGATACTGCCGGTGCTGTTGCAACGGGTGTCGGTTCTGCTGCAGGCGGTATTTCTGCCGGTTTGTTATTTGCAAAATACTGCATCACAAAATAAAATATCGCAAACGCCGCAAGAATACACGCTGCAATTATTGCAGTTTTCACGAGCTTTGGATTTTTTTCTTCCTCAGTTGTAACCGGAGTTTCTTCGTTGGTTAAATTCATGTCTTTTTCTTCCATTATTCTTCCTCCTTGATGTCGACATAACGACAGTCGGTTTTATTTATTTTTCCATCACCGCAGGTTATTTCTGTAAGGGATTTAATAAAATTATCGTCGCCGCCCTGCGGAATACATACTGTAAAAACAACATTTTCAAAATAATCGGTTTTATCAATAATTATATTTTCTGTTTCAAGAAAATAGCGTATTTTCCCCGATAAATTATAATCGGATGTGATTTCATATATATTGCAAAGCTTTCGGGTTACCGGCCCAGCAAGAGTGATTCCCTCGGATGCCGATTTACCGTAAGCATGCACAAGTCCGCCTGTACCGAGAAGTGTGCCGCCGAAATATCTTGTAACCACAACCGCAACATCGGTCAGCCCACGTTTGCGGATAGCGTCAAGCACAGGCATTCCTGCCGTTCCGGACGGCTCTCCGTCGTCCGTAAAGCGTTGCAGATTGTTTTCCTGCAGTACATATGCATATACGTTATGTGTTGCATCGGAAAACTCCTTCTTTATTTCGGAAACAAACTCAAGTGCTTCCGTTTCTGTGGTGACAGGACGTACGGTTACAATAAATACGGATTTTTTCTCCGTAAATTTGGTGCGGACCTCTTTCTCCACTGTTTTATATTCAGGTTTCATACTGTTCATATTTATACACCGCTTTTTGTTCTACGTCTGCAGTAATTTTAACGCCGTTTTCGGCATATTCCTCATTTATAATAACACCGTCATCACGAAGCTGAGCGGTAAGTCCTGCTGCCGCATAGGGAATAAGCAGGTTCATACGGCGTTTGGTCACCGGCAGGTGCGTACATATCATCCGCAGCAGCTCGTCCATATTTGTGCCGTTTTTGGCGGAAATATACACGTTATTGCCGCAGGTTTTCGTGTCCGCATCAACACAGTCGCATTTATTAAACACGTTTAAAACGGGAATATCACTGCATTCAAGCTCGGTAAGCAGATTTTCACTTACTTTAAGATGCTCCAGATACTCTTCGTTTGAATAATCCACCACGTTGAGGATAAGTGATGCATACTGTGTTTCTTCAAGGGTTGATTTGAACGCGTTTACAAGATGATGCGGCAGTTTACGGATAAATCCAACAGTATCAATAAGGATAACCTCACGTCCGTCGGGCAGGGTAAGTGCCCTTGCTGTCGGGTCAAGTGTTGCAAAAAGCTTATCCTCTGCAAGCACGCCTGCATCTGTTAAATAGTTGAGAAGCGTGGATTTGCCGGCGTTTGTATATCCAACAAGAGCAACAGTTTGAAATCCGTCTTTTTTGCGGCGCTCACGCATATAACTGCGCCTTTTTTCAACCTCTTTTAACTGACTCTGAATTTTGGAAATATGGCTTCTTATGTGTCGTCTGTCGGTTTCAAGCTTGGTTTCACCCGGACCTCTTGTGCCAATTCCGGCACCAAGACGTGACAGACTTTTACCAATCCCCATAAGACGGGGAAGAATATATTTAAGCTGAGCAAGCTCAACCTGAAGCTTACCTTCTGCCGACTGAGCGCGCGCGGCAAAAATATCGAGAATAAGTGTGGTACGGTCGGTAACACGAACACCCGTTAAATCCTCAATATTATTTCTTTGCGATGCGGAAAGCTCGTCATCAAATATGATAAGATTTGCTTCTGTGTTTTTGCAAAGCTCGGTTAATTCTTCAATTTTACCTTTGCCGAGATATGTTGCCACATCGGGTGCGTCTTTTGGCTGAAGCACCTTTGCCACAACTTCTGCTCCGGCTGTTTTTGCAAGCTCGGCAAGCTCTTCAATTGTGGAATCGTCACTGTATGTGACGTCTCTTCTGTCTGAAACAATACCTGCCAGAACAGCAATTTCTTTTATTTCGTCCAAAGCGATTCTCCTTAAACTTGTTTAGTTTATTTTACCACTTACACAGCAGAATGTCAAACATTAGAACGTGTGATAATAAGGTAAAAAACGGTCGTTTTAAAAATATATAAATAATGCACAAAAGAAAAGGGAAAATATGTGCAAAATATCTATATTAATATTTTGCGAAAAGTGATAAAATTATATGTATATAACATATTAAAATGGGATTTTTGTCCGATTTTGAAAAGAGGAAAAAATGTTTGTTGATTTAGCGAAAATTTATGTTGAAGCAGGCAGTGGCGGAAACGGAGCAGTTTCGTTCCACCGCGAGAAATATGTTGCTGCCGGCGGACCCGATGGAGGGGACGGCGGAAACGGCGGAAACGTTGTATTCAAAGCAGATAAACAGCTTGCTACACTTATGGATTTCAGATATAAAAAGAAATATAAAGCCGAACCCGGTGAAAACGGTAAAAGTGCCAACCGCAAAGGACGTAACGGCGAAAACATCGTTATTAAGGTTCCGTGCGGTACTATCCTTCGTGATGTGGCATCGGGAAAAATTATTGCCGACCTTACAGACGACGGGGATGAGTTTATTGCCGCAAAAGGCGGCAGTGGTGGATTTGGAAATGCAAAATTTGCAACACCTACAAGACAGATTCCACGATTTGCAAAACCTGGTCTTAAAGGTCAGGCGCTTGAACTTCAGCTTGAGCTTAAGCTTCTTGCGGATGTGGGACTGCTTGGGTTCCCCAACGTAGGAAAATCCACAATACTTTCGATGGTAAGTGATGCAGCACCTAAAATTGCCAACTATCATTTTACAACACTCCAGCCTAATCTTGGCGTTGTTAAAATGGGCGAGGGCGAAAGCTTTGTAATTGCCGATATCCCGGGGCTTATTGAAGGTGCACACGAAGGTGTTGGTCTTGGACATGCGTTTTTGCGCCATGTTGAGCGAACAAGAATTCTGATACACGTTGTTGACGTGTCAGGTATTGAAGGAAGAAATCCGGTAGAGGATTTTGATGCAATAAATGCCGAGCTTGTGAATTATAAAGTTGCGCTTGCAGACAGACTTCAGGTGGTTGCCGCAAATAAAACAGATATTGCAACTCCCGAGCAGGTTGCCGAGTTCCGCGCAGAAATGGAAAGCCGCGGATATACCGTGTTTGAAATTTCAGCGGCAACTAATACGGGACTTAAAGAGCTTATAAACAGTGTATATACAATGCTTAAAGATATTCCTGTACCTGAAATTCACGAAATTGAAGTTCTTGATGAAGATGAGGCTGAAAGCCTCCCGTTTGAGGTAAGAAAAGAAAACGAAAAATATGTGGTTGAGGGCGGATATATCGAATATCTTATTGATTCAACCAACTTTGATGATGATGAATCACTTAAATTCTTCCAGGATGCGCTGAAACGAAAGGGTATTGTTGCGGCGCTTGAAGAAGCTGGAATTGAAGAGGGAGACACAGTAAAAATGTACGACCTCGAATTTGAATTTGTTTTTTAGGAGGAATATCCTTTGCTTACAAGTAAACAGCGTGCGGCTCTTCGTTCAATGGCAAATACCATTGAGCCGGTAGCACAGATTGGTAAAAACGGAATTAACGAAAATCTCATAAAACAGCTTGACGATGCACTTGAAGCAAGAGAGCTTGTTAAAGTAACGGTGCTTGAAACTGCGCTTATGGAAACAAGGGAAGCCTGCGGCATCTGTGCTGAAGAATTAGGTGCAGAGCCCGTGCAGTGTATCGGATTTAAGTTTGTTATTTACCGTCCTGCAAAGGAAAAGAAAAAACGAAAAATTGTTATATAACCGGTGATTTTATGAAAACAGGTATTTTCGGCGGTAGCTTTGACCCTCCGCATACGGCGCACATACAAATTGCACTTATGGCAAAAGAAAAATTCAATCTTGACAGAATTATTATAATTCCGACAGGACAGCCGCCGCATAAGGAAACGGCAGGGGAAATTCATCACAGATATAATATGTGTAAAATAATTGCCGACAAATACGGGTTTGAAATTTCCGATTATGAAATAGACAAAAAAACCTATTGCTACAGCTTTGAAACACTGGAATATTTCAAAGAGCTTTATCCGGATGATGATATTTATTTTATCATCGGCGGCGACAGCATGAAAAATTTTGACAAGTGGAAAAATCCAAAAAGGATAGTGGAACTTTGCAGTCTTATTGTTGCCTCGCGCGATGAGGGGACGGAAAAAGCGGTAGCGGAAGCAGAAAAAACATATAATACAAAAATTTTCTCTCTTGATAATGAAAATATTGATGTTTCGTCTACAGAAATAAGGAATATCATAAACGGCGATGGAAATGCTAAAGGCATAGAGCCTGAAATTTTAAAATACATTGCCGAAAATAATTTGTACAGGTGATAAAATGAATTTTGAGCAGGCTAAAAGTAAAATGCAGAAACTTGTTACTCCCGAAAGATACACGCACTGCCTCGGTGTAATGGAATTTGCGGGCGAGCTTGCCGAAGTTTACGGACTTGACGCAGAAAAACTGCGTTTTGCCGGGCTTATTCACGACTGTGCAAAATCCCTTCCCGATGAAGAGTGCCTTAAACTTATGGCAAGATTTGGCGGGGCGGACGAAACTGTAATGGCATCAAGAGGTCTCTGGCACGGACCTGCCGGTGCGGAATATGCAAAAGAGCATTTCGGCATTGACGATGAAATTTATGATGCAATTTTTTATCACACTATCGGCAAAGAAAATATGAGCCTTTTTACTCAGATAATTTACCTTGCGGACGTCATTGAACCAAACAGGGACAGTGAGTTTGACTGGGCAGAAGAACTGAGAGAACTTGCCCTTCATGATATTGACGGGGCAACGCTTGCAGCACTTAACAATACAATAACACATGTTATTGAACGAAACATGGTGATGCATACGGAATCGATAAAACTTCGTAACCGTATCTTGTTAAACAGGAGAAAATAAAATGGATTCAAACGAGTTTGATAAAACAATGGAAACTCCGGCAGTAGAACCTGCCGATGATAATATATTGCTTGAAAAAACACTGGTACCGATGTCAAAATCAGAATTCAGGGAAGCTTCTTTACCGGAAGAACCCGAAGAAGAGCCAAAGGAAGAACCAAATGATTTTGAAATTCCCGAATGGTCAATAGCTAAACCGGAACCGGTTAAAAAAGAAGCACCAAAATCCGAAGAGGTTCTGGAAGAAGATCTTCCGGAAGATGAAAAAACGGGACCGAGAATGTGGGTGCCGGTGCTTATTAGCTGTATTGCAATGATTGTTATGTGCATTTCGCTTATTACAACATATGTAATTCCGGTTTTCCACCAGAACGGGTTTGTGAGCGGAATGGCAAAAATTGTTTCGCCTATTATTGGTGTTAATCTTCCGCCGGAGGATGCAAATGTGCTTCTTCTCGGCGTGGATAAAGACGGTTACAGAACCGATACAATAATGATTGCACATTATGACGATGAGGCAAAAACAGTAACCGTAATGCAAATCCCGCGAGACACATATGTCGGCGGCAACGGCAGATATGATAAGAAAATAAATTCGGCATATTTTGCCGGAATAAATCAGCTTAAAAAAGAAATAAAGCTGGCATACGGAATAGACATTCATAAATATGTAACTGTTGACCTTGAAGGTTTCAGACAAATTGTTGACCTTCTTGGCGGTGTTGAGGTTGATGTTCCAATATATATGGATTATGACGACCCTGAACAGAACCTGCATATTCATATAAAAGCAGGAACACAGGTGCTTGACGGAAAAACTGCAGAAGGCTTTGTAAGATACCGTAAAAGCAATGACGGAGTGGATTATCCGAGAGAAAAATCACAAAAAGCGTTTTTATCTGCAATGTTTAAAAAGGTTGCAACTCCGGAGGGTATCGCAAAAGCACCGGAAATGCTTGAAATTGCAGGAAAGTATATTGAAACAGATTTAACGACATCCCATATTCTTGGATATGCCTCGGCAGTGCTTGAACTGCCGGAGGGTAACCTTGTGTTTATGGATGCACCCGGCTCGGCAGGAAAAATTTCTGCAGGATATTATTTCTTTGTGGATAAGCAGGAAGCAGTAAGGGTAGCAAAACAGTATTTTGGCGCAAGCGACAATCTGCATCTTGAAAGCGATAATATTCCGGTATATGTTCCGGAAACGGTAACAAATGAAGAGCCGGAGGACGAACCGGAAAATACTCCGGAACCCACGAAAAAACCGTCATCCACAAAAAAACCAACGGTGACAAAAAAGCCAACGGCAACACCTAAGCCGACAGCTAAACCGACGGTTAAACCAACGGCAACGCCGAAACCGACACCAAAACCGAAACACACACCACTTCCAAGATAAAAGTGAGGTATATAAATGCTTGAATCAAAAGAAAAAGCAATAGAAATTGCAAAAATACTTGACAGTAAAAAGGGCGAAGATATCAAGGTCCTTGAAATAAAGGATTTAACTCCGATGTGCGATTATTTCATAATCTGCACAGGCGGGTCTTCTCTTCACATAAAAGCCCTTTGCGATAATGTTGAAGAACAAATGAAACAGCAGGGAGTAACTCCCGTGCATAACGAAGGATATAACAGCGCGGCATGGCTGCTTATGGATTACGGCGACGTTGTTGTCCATATATTTGACCACGAATCGGCTTCGCTCTACAATTTAGAAAGACTTTGGGCGGACGCACCGAAGCTTGATATACAATTTTAAAATAAAGCTGGAGGAATAAAAAATGAGCTATAATTATACTGACATTGAACAAAAATGGCAAAAGAAATGGGACGAGAATAATACCTTTGCGGCATCTGACGATAAGTCAAAACCGAAGTATTATCTTCTTGTTGAATTCCCATATCCGTCGGGACAGGGACTTCACGTAGGTCACCCCAGAAGCTATACTGCACTTGATATAGTTGCACGTAAAAAAAGAATGGACGGATATAACGTTCTTTATCCTATGGGATGGGATGCATTCGGTCTGCCAACAGAAAACTTTGCAATAAAGAATAAAATTCATCCGAAGGTTGTTACAGAAAACAATATTGCAAACTTCAAACGTCAGCTCAAAAGCCTTGGCTTTTCATTTGACTGGACAAGAGAAATAAACACAACCGACCCGAACTACTATAAATGGACACAGTGGATTTTCCTTAAACTGTTTGAAAAAGGCCTTGCATATAAACAGGAAATGCCTATTAACTGGTGTACAAGCTGTAAAGTTGGTCTTGCAAACGAAGAGGTTGTTGGCGGTGTTTGTGAACGTTGCGGCGGAGAAGTTATTCAGAAAAATAAGAGCCAGTGGATGCTTAAAATAACTGAATATGCTCAGAAGCTTATTGATGACCTTGACCAGACAGATTATATTGATAAAGTTAAAGCACAGCAGAAAAACTGGATTGGCAGATCCGAAGGTGCGGAAGTTAATTTCAAAATTGACGGCGATGATAATATAATAACAGTATACACAACAAGATGTGATACTCTTTTCGGTGCAACATATGTTGTTCTTTCTCCGGAACATGAACTTATAGGCAAGCTGAAAGATAAAATTGAAAACTATGATGAAGTTAAAGCATATATGGCTGAAGCTGCTAAAAAGACAGAGTTTGAACGTACAGAGCTTGCTAAAGATAAAACAGGCGTTAAGCTTTCCGGAATTATGGCGATAAACCCTGTTAACAATGCAAAAATTCCGGTATTTATTTCCGACTATGTACTTACTACATACGGAACAGGTGCAATTATGGCGGTTCCTGCACACGATACCCGTGACCACGAGTTTGCAACGAAATTCGGTCTTCCGATTATTGAAGTTGTTGCCGGTGGGGAAGATGTGCAGAAAGAAGCTTACACAGATACCTATACAGGCACAATGGTAAATTCCGGATTTATTACAGGAAAAAGCGTTGATGAAGCGATTTCCGCAATGATAGACTTCCTTGAAAAAGAAGGCATCGGTAAAAGAAAAGTAAACTTTAAACTGCGTGACTGGGTGTTCTCCAGACAGAGATACTGGGGCGAACCTATTCCGCTTGTGTGGTGTGAACATTGCGGTTGGGTGCCGGTAGATGAAAAAGACCTTCCGCTTACACTTCCGGAAGTTGAAAACTACGAACCGACAGATAACGGTGAATCACCGCTTGCTAAAATAGACGAGTGGGTTAACACAACCTGTCCGAAATGCGGTGCTCCGGCAAAACGTGAAACCGATACAATGCCTCAGTGGGCAGGTTCCTCATGGTATTTCCTGAGATACATGGACCCGCATAACAATGAAGAATTTGTTTCAAAAGAAAATGTGGAATACTGGGCGCCTGTTGACTGGTACAACGGCGGTATGGAACATACAACACTCCATCTTCTGTACTCACGTTTCTGGCACAAATTCCTTTATGATATCGGCGTTGTTCCGACAGCTGAACCTTATAAAAAACGTACTTCACACGGTATGATTCTGGGTGAAAACGGCGAAAAAATGTCTAAATCAAGAGGCAACGTTGTTAACCCCGATGATATAGTAAACGAATTTGGCGCAGATACTTTCAGAACATATGAAATGTTCATCGGCGCATTTGACCAGGCAACACCGTGGTCAACACAGGGCGTTAAAGGTTGCTACAGATTCCTTGAACGTGTGTGGGCACTTCAGCATCTCCTTGTGGATGAAGAAGGATATTCCAAAGAGCTTGAAAGCGCAATGCATAAAGCAATCAAAAAGGTTGGCGAAGATATTGAACGTATGAAGTTCAATACTGCAATTGCAACTCTTATGGCTCTTGTTAATGACTTTAACAAAGTTGGCAGAATTACAAAAGGCGAGTTCAAAACTTTCCTTCAGCTCCTTAACCCAACAGCTCCGCATATCACTGAAGAGCTTTGGGCAATGCACGATTTTGGCGGCGAAATCGCATACAGACCGTGGCCGGAATATGACGAATCAAAAACTGCTTCTGATGAAATTGAAATTGTTCTTCAGATTGGGGGCAGGGTTAAAGATAAAATGATGATTCCGGCAGGCCTTGATAAAGCGGCAATGGAAGAATTTGTTAAAGCATCCGGCAAACTCGAAGAAATTGCAGAAGGTAAAGAAATTGTTAAAGTAATCTGTGTTCCGGGCAAACTTGTTAACCTTGTTGTAAAAGGATAAGATGAATATAAAAATAAGAAATTTACTGATAGCTGTTTTTATTATTGCAGTAATAGCCGTGCTATTTTGCTTTATAAAAGTTCCGGTGATGAAAGAAACAAAAACCTTTGATCTTCCGAAAATATGTGTTCATATAAAAGGGGCTGTTCACAGCCCCGGCATGTACGAACTTGATGCGGCGTCCCGTGTGAATGATGCAATTGCCCTTGCGGGCGGAGCACTTGACAGTGCGGATATAAATGCAGTAAATCTTGCAAGATTTCTGGAAGATGGTGAGGAGTTAATCATTCCGGAATCTGAAAACACAGATAATGTAACCGGCTACAGGAAAAGTCCTGAAATCAATATAAACACAGCGGATGTAAATATGCTGTGTGAGGTTGGTGTGGGAAAAA
>JAFVVU010000136.1 GCA_017502065.1 Clostridia bacterium
CATAACCTACATATCCCGGAGGCGAACCGATAAGCTTTGAAACAGAATGCTTTTCCATGTATTCCGACATATCAACACGGATAAGTGCTTCTTCAGAGCCAAACACGCACTCAGCAAGAGCTTTGACAAGCTCAGTTTTGCCGACACCGGTCGGGCCTGCAAATATGAATGAAACAGGTTTACGTTTAACCTCAATACCTGCACGTTTACGGCGCACCACACGCGCAACCTCTTCAACTGCCTTATTCTGTCCTATAACACGCTTATGCAGATTTTCTTCAAGCTCGGAAAGCTTTTTGGAATCCACTTCAGTAAGCTTATGAACAGGAATTTTGGTCCACATTTCAATAACTTCCGCAACATCATCAACAGTTACGGGTTTTATTTTTTCGCCGCCGTTAAGGCGTACAAGCTCGTCATTATACTGACATTCAAGCTTTTTAAGTTCTGCCGCTTTTTCGTAATCCTCGGCATCTATTTCCTGACGCTGAAGTTCAAGTGCTTTCAGCTTTTCGTCAATAAGCTTTATATCAATGAGTACGCGATTTTCAAGATTTACCTTTGATGCCGCCTCGTCAATTACGTCAATTGCCTTATCCGGCAAAAATCTGTCCTGAATATATCTTTCGGAAAGAAGCACAGATGATTTTATAACCTCATCGCTTATACTTACCTCATGATATTTTTCATAATAATCTTTGATTCCTTTTAAAATTTCAATACTGTCCATAACCGACGGTTCATCAACAAATACCGGCTGGAATCTTCGTTCAAGTGCAGGGTCTTTTTCAATTTTTCTGCGGTATTCATCAAGTGTTGTTGCACCAATTACCTGAATATCCCCTCTTGCAAGAGCCGGTTTCAGTATGTTTGCCGCGCTCATTGCACCGCCTTCTGTATCTCCTGCGCCAACAATATTATGAATTTCATCAATAAAGAGTATAGCATTTCCGCGCGCCTTTACCTCTTCAATCAGCTTTTTAAGTCTTGCTTCAAACTGACCGCGGAACTGTGTTCCTGCAACAAGCGCCGCAAAATCCACAAGAAATACTTCGTATCCGAAAAGCTTTGCGGGCACATCCTTTTCTTCTATACGAAGAGCAAGACCTTCCGCAATTGCAGTTTTACCGATACCCGGTTCACCAATTAAAACAGGGTTGTTTTTATTACGTCTGTTAAGCACACGGATTACTCTTGCAATCTCTGTGTTTCTGCCGATAACCCTGTCAATCTCACCGTTTCGTGCTTTTTTTGTAAGGTTTACGCTGTATTCTTCAAGAAACTTCGGTTTATCTTTATTCTTCTTTTTTGAATCCTTTTTATCTTCCTGCACGCTCTCAGCCGCCGGAGTATCTCCTGCGCCTGACTCGCCAAGCAGTTTTTCCATCATTTCCATAGGATTCATATTTTCAAGCTCGCCCAGATCCATACCATCCATATTTTCCATAAGGGCGCTCATTTCTTTTTCTATTTCATCCGGGTCAAGACCCAGCTGCTGTATCATTTTATCGACCTGCGGAATCCCCAGTTCTCTTGCACAGGTTACGCAAAGCGCCTGCGCAGGTGCCGATGGGTTATTTCCGTCGCCTAAAAATACTACCGCTATATTTTTTCCGCATCGTGAACAAAGCATACTTTTCCTCCAAATTTTGATATAAAAATAGTATACCCCATTCACCGGGAAAAGTCAATAACGGTTATTTTTTTAATGCTTTTTCAATTTCGATTGTTATAAGCGGCACAAGCGCAAACCCCGACACTATAAGCCACTGCATCATATTAAGCGGAACCACACCGAAGATATCTGCAACCGGCGCAATGGCAATAACAAGCACCTGCATAAGTCCGCAGATAACAAATGACCCTGCCATGTATTTATTGCTTAATATACCGATTTCAAATACCGAACGGTCGCTTCGTTCGTTAAATGCATGAATAAGCTGTGAAAGTCCCAGTGTTGCAAATGCCATTGTTCTGCCTATATCAAGACTTCCCATAATTCTTGTTCCTGTAAAAAATGCAAAAAGTGCCAGTGCACCAATCATTATTCCCTCAACAAAAATACTGAATCCGGCACCGTCCGCAAACAGGCTTTTCCGTCTGTTTATAGGTTTATTATCCATTATTCCCTTATCGGGTTTTTCAACCGCAAGCGAAATTGCCGGAAGGCTGTCTGTCACAAGGTTAATCCATAAAAGCTGAACTGCAATAAGCGGCGTTTCCCATCCGAGAAGCATTGCAACAAATATGGTTATTATCTCACCCACGTTACTTGAAAGCAGAAAATGAGTGGCACGTTTTATATTGGAATATATTCCCCGTCCCTCGCGCACCGCCTCAACAATGGTGCTGAAATTATCGTCTGTAAGCACCATATCGGCGGCGCCGCGCGCAACATCTGTTCCCATTCGTCCCATTGCACATCCTATGTCCGCACTTTTAAGTGCAGGAGCATCGTTAACGCCATCACCCGTCATTGCAACAACCTCGCCACGTGCCTGAAACGCCTTTACAATTCTTACCTTATGCTCCGGTGTTACCCTTGCAAATACGCTGTATTTATGTATGCTCCGTGCAAGCTCGTCGTCGGACATAGTATTTAATATTTTTCCTGTAACCGACAAGTCGCCCGACCTGAAAATGCCCGCCTCTTTTGCAATTGCAATAGCCGTCTGTTCGTGGTCACCGGTTATCATAACAACCTTAATTCCTGCTCGCCTGCATACTTTTACTGCCTCAGCGGCATCAGGACGAAGAGGGTCTATCATTCCGCAAAGCCCTGCAAATGTAAGGTTCTGCTCCGGATTTTGCGGAATATCCGTAAAATCACCGTATGCACATGCAATAACGCGGAGTGCCTTTTTTGCCATTTCCCCGGCTTTTGCAACCACCTGTTCTTTTTCCGTTTCGCTTATACTGCATACATCAAGCACCGCAAACGGCGCTCCTTTCGTAATAACCCTGTATCCTCCACCGATTTTATGTACGGTTGTCATAAGTTTTCTTTCCGAAGAAAACGGAATTTCCGTAATTCTCGGAAACGCCATATCAAGACCTTCTTTATTAAGTCCGAATTCCCCCGCCGATTTCAGCAGTGCCGTTTCGGTAGGTCCTGACCCGTTATTACAAAGAGCACAAAGCTCTGCCACCTTTTTTCTGTCGCCAAAGATTTCAGTAACCGTCATTTTGTTTTGTGTAAGCGTTCCTGTTTTATCACTGCAAATCACACTTGCACTGCCAAGCGTTTCAACTGCAGGAAGCTTGCGGATAATGGCATTTTTCTTTGCCATTTTCTGCACGCCGAGTGACAGCATTACAGTAACAATTGCAGGAAGTCCCTCGGGGATTGCCGCCACCGCAAGACTTACCGAAGTCATAAACATATCAAACACGGGAATCTGTTTTAAAATCCCCATCAAAAAGATGATACCACAGATGATAAGAGCGCCTATACCAAGTGTTTTACCTGTTTTTGCAAGGCGCTGCTGAAGCGGAGTTGCCGGAGTCTCTCCCTCAATAAGCATACCTGCAATTTTACCGGTTTCGGTGTTCATTCCGGTTTCGGTAACAACCGCAACACCTCTTCCTCCGGTTACAACAGTATTTGCAAAAACCATGTTGCGCATATCACCGAGCGCCGGATTTTTATCATAAATTATATCCGCAATTTTCTCCACATCCATTGATTCCCCCGTGAGCGAGGATTCATCGGTTTTAAGTCCGTTTGCGGAAATAATTCTTGCATCTGCAGGAACAAAGTCGCCGGATTCAAGATAAACAATATCGCCCGGAACAACAAGGCTGCTTTCCACCGTTTTCTTCTCCCCGCTGCGAAGTACCTTTACCGTAGGAGCAGATAATTTTTTAAGTGCTTCAAGGGCATGTTCGGACTTACTTTCCTGAATAACGCCAATGCTTGCATTAAGCACAACAATAAGCAGTATCATTGCAGGTTCAAAAAAATCGGCTTCGCCTGAAATTATTGAAAGAGCAAGCGAAACCATCGCTGCAATTATAAGAATTATTACCATATAATCGCAAAGCTGTGCCAGAAACCGTTTGAAAATGCTGACCCTCCGTGAATTTTCAAGAACATTCTTACCGTATTTGATAAGCCTCTCTTCCGCTTCCTTTCCGGTCAGTCCTGCACTATAATCCGTGTTCAGTTTTCTTATAGCATCATTTGCGGACATATTATGCCACACAAGTCATCTCTCCTTTGCTTATAAATATTAATACATTATATTTACAGGCGAAAAGAAAAAGACCATTGTTTGCACAATGGTCTTGAATTTACATTTTATTGCTGCCCTCGTCTTTTTCTTGGTTCTTTTGTAAGCTTAAGGCTACTGATTTTTTTATCGCTTTCCTGTTTGAATTTTGAAAGCATATCTTCAAAAGACATATTACTTGATTTATTGGCGTTTGCCGACCAGTCAACCTCTGCCGGTCTGCAGGATTTTTTTCTTTCTTCTTCAAGAACTTTCTTTATTGAAAGGTTGATTTTGCCCTTTTCTTCAAGAGACATAACCTTAACCTTTACCGTGTCCCCTACTTTAACGTAGTCATTAATGTCCTGAACATAATCAATGGAAATTTCCGAAATATGTACAAGTCCTGTTTCCCCATTAACTTCCACAAATGCACCAAACGGTGCAACTCTTTTAACTTTGCCTTCTACGATTTCTCCCTGCTTAAGCGGCATACCCCAAATGCTCCTCCTTCAAGTACTATTCTTTAGTATCTACAAAAATTTTTTCGTTAGTTTTACAAAGCCCTAAGGTATCACGCGCAATGGATTCAACATATTCATCTGTTCCCACAAGACTTTCTTCTTCTTTTATTTCCTGTTCAATAGCCTGTTGCTCGGCAAGGCTTTCGTTATAATGGTCAAGCACTGCCTTATTGGCATCAATTGTTTTGCTCTGACCGATTATTGTTACAGTGAAATATATTAAAAATACGAAACTCAGTACAATAAGCACAAACTTGTTGCTTAATATGTTAAGAATTTTCATAAACAATACTCCATTTTAATATTAATTATATCTTCTTTAATAATATACTAAGTCTCTTTATTTTTGCAACGTTATTTTTAACAAAATTAAAAGTTTTTTTTCGTGTATTTTGTGCAAGTTTTTTCACAGGTTTAAAAAGCCTGCACACCCATTTAATTATTTTATAAAACGGCATAATAACAACCCTCAGGCAAAGCGTCATAACCTTCTTTATCAGTTTGACAAGGCTCAGCAAAAGAGGATATACAAATCTGCTTGCCGATGCAAGATAAAGCACAAGTCCCAGAACAACACCCATAAGACCATACCACGTTATTTCTCCGCTGCAGGAAATGTGCAGAATACAAAAGAAAACGACAGTTCCTGCAATCCAGAAAATAAAATCCACAAAAAAAGTAGCAATCCGCCCAAACGAAAATCCGCGGCGGATTGCGGCAAACAGATTATATAAAACTCCTATCGCCCCACCCGACAATGCACATGCAAAAAACTGAATTGTCTGGGCGTTAACATCCACGGGCATTATTCATTCCCCATCAGCTTGGCAAAAAATCCTTTTTTCTTTGAAGCTGTTTCGTCAACATATGCAACAGAATCAAACTCTCCCTCAAGAATAACCTCTTCCGATTCAAGATCAAGCTTGTTGAGGTGGATATCCGCACCCTTGACTTCCAGAATTCCCATGTTGGTATAAACGGTAGCGCCTTTTTCATCAAAACTGTCAAGATCCTCAACACCAAGTACCGAAAGCTTTCTTCTGCTTTCAAGAATAATATTGTTTATACCGCCATTTTTGTCAGCCATTTTAGTTCCCTCTTTCATTTTTCTTTTTAATAATATATATTCGTCACAAATTGATTTATTCTATTGAAAATTCGTTTTCCTTATGTTATAATTATCATATTCTTTCCGATAGGATCAGCACAAAGAGGTAGATTATTATGGATAACTTAAACAATCAGTCTTGCCCTACTTTAACTTCGGCGGATTTTTTCCGTCCGGACGAAGATGTTTTTATTCATAAATGCACACAGTGTCCGGAGTTTGTAGGGGTGATGCACAGTCACAAATTTATTGAAATTGTATATGTTATTTCGGGAAAAGCCACGCATCGTGTAGGCGATAAAAGCTACAACGTGCACAAGGGCGATCTTATTGTAATCAATTTTGATACATCCCACGCATTTTTCGCCGAAGAAGACAGCGAACCGTTTGATGCTTACGACCTTATGTTTACACCAAACTTTTTCAAGGCTTCTGCCATAAACGGCGGTGATTTCGAAACTCTTTCGACATCGTTTTTGTTTTATTCGCTGTTTCCGGGCAATAAACCGCTTGGTCCGGACCTTCGTTTGTCTGAAAGAAGCTATGCTGAATTCGGCAGTATTTTTGATAAAATTTATAATGAATATACTGCCCGCGAAAAAGGCCATATTGAGCTTATACGTTCATACACAATTGAACTTATTATAAAAATGTTCCGCAAAATGGAAAAAGGTGAAAAACCGAAAATTTCCGCACGCCAGCAGGCACTCATTGACAGTACGCTCGGGTATCTTCGCGAAAATTTTAAAATGCAGATTACCGCCGAAGAGCTTGCCGGCAGAATATTTTTAAGTAAAGATTATTTCGGCAAACTTTTCAAAAACGTCACCAATATGCCCGTTTCCGTTTTCTTACAGAAAACACGAATTGAAGAGGCATGCAAAATGCTTGTTTCAACAGACAGAAAAATAGGCGATATTGCGGAAGACTGCGGATTTAACGATATTAAATTTTTCTATACGGTTTTCAAAAAACAAGTTGGTACAACTCCCGCAAAGTTCCGCGAAAATTCAAAACAGTAAACCTTTTTTCTGTAAACAACAAGATCATTCAGTTTGCAGAAGGCTACTATACACATCCCAATTATACAACTACCCACGCCACAGCCCACTTATTTCAGCAATACAACCTTTAAAACATTTCCCTTTTGTTCTATTATATTGTCAGATTATATTGTATAATATAATCCTATAGAACAAGAGGGTTTTTTATATGCCCGGCAAACCCATCATACTGTTCGCGGTATAAATCGGACATAATTTTCCGATTTCATTGACATCAGATTACCCGTTCTATATAATAAATTTATAATATTTCATATGAGGTGTAGCTATGAAAGAAATCAAAACAAAAATCCCTTTACCACCGATAGATAATTCACGCAACCTGAAGCTTTCGCATTTTCCAACACTTATGCAGACGGTTATTTTCAGAAACTGGGAATCCGTTTCCGCAGACCGTATTGCACTTGTTCTTGAAACAAGCACAGAAAATGTAATTCGTCAGGCTGAAAAAATGGGACTTCCCCCGCAGGGTGATACATCGGCATGGATTGAAAAAGGATATATCACCATAATTCGTAACAACTGGCATATTCTCCCATATGACCAGCTGCTTACACTCCTTGACTGGGATGAAGACCGCCTTGCATTCATTCTTAAAGAAGAAGATTTTCTTGACCATAAACTCGATTATGTCAAACCTTATTGCGAAAAAGTCACCTATGCCGAGCTCACTCCCGAGCAGGAGATTATGACAAAAAATATCAAAAAAATTATGATGTCAAATGTTCGTGCATTCGACTCGGAATGCACAGAAGCACCGTTTGACTTTTTCTCCAAAAAAGAAGAAAAACCCATTCTCAAACCGAAGACTGCAGATTATACCTGCGAGGTTACATCAAGCTGGGCACTTATATATGATAAAGAAAACGAAGATCTTTGCGTTTTTGCCGAAAGATTTGCAGATGAAACAAAAGAATTTTTCGGCATTTCACTTAAAGACAGTTCCGCAAATAAAATCATTCTTACACTTGATGATATAAGCGATAAAGAAGAATATCACGAAATCAGTATCACAGAAAATGAAATCGAAATCAAAGCCGCATATCCCGTTGGCATACTGCGAGGACTTATTTATCTTACTGACCTTGCAAAAGGCGCAGGCGGAATGTATTTCAAAACTGCCGTATACAAACGCGAGCCGCAGTTTGAAGCAAGATATATCTATTCCTACTGCGGACTTTACAGCGACGTTTTTGATGTTGATACAAGAGTATCCTTCCCCGATGAGCTTTTATACGAATATTCAAAAGTAGGCATTAACGGAATATGGGCACAGGCTATTCTTTATACCCTTGCTGAATTCCCGTTTGACCCATCCCTTTCCGCAGGATATGAAAAACGCCGCGAAAGCCTGAAAGACCTTGTGGCAAGAGCTAAAAAATACGGAATCAAAGTATATCTTTACATAAACGAACCGCGTGCAATGCCTCTTTCATTTTTCGATAACTATCCCGAAATGAAAGGTACTGTGATAGGCGATTTTGCCGCTATGTGTACCACACACGCACCTGAGGTCCTTGAATATCTCAGCAATGCGCTTAAAGATTTGTGCACAGCCGTACCTGACCTTGGCGGATTTTTCACCATTACAATGGCAGAAAACTTAACCAACTGTTATTCCCGTGGCGGCGATGCACCAATATGCGAACATTGTCTGAAGCGCACACCTTATGAAATCGTAGCTGAAGTCAATAATACTATCTCTTCAGCTGTTCATTCGGTAAATCCGAAAATGAAAGTCATTGCTACAACATGGTCATGGAATGACATTAACATGGGTACAAATAATCAGGATTGCATACGCCTTCTTAACGATGATATAGTTCTTATGTGCATAAGCGAAAATGCTCACGACTTTGAAATCGGCGGATACAAAGGCAGAGTGGCAGACTACAGTATTTCCATCCCCGGTCCGAGTGAAAAAAGTAAAACCGTATGGAATCTTGCAAAAGAAAAAGGACTTAAAACCGGTGCAAAAGTGCAGATTAACAATAGCTGGGAATGTTCAACTGTACCGTATCTTCCGGTTTACGGACTTATTATTGAACACCTGCAGAACTTAAACCGCGAAGGCGTAAGTGACCTTATGATGAGCTGGACACTCGGCGGCTATCCGGCTCCTAACATAAAAATTGCATCTGCCGGATTTTTTAAAGATTTAAATGCAGATAACGAAGTAGACTATGACAGCACATTCAAATCGCTTTATGGTGATGACAGCGAGCTTGTAAGAAAAGCAACCAACTTCTTCTGCGAAGGCTTCCGCGAATTCCCGTTCCATATAAAAACCCTGTACCGCGGTCCGCAGAACGGCGGCAGCTCAAACTTACTGTTTGACGAGCCATCGGGATTTGGTGCCACAATGACATGCTATGCATTTGACGACCTTGATTCATGGCGCTATGAATATCCGGAAGAGGTATTTGAAAATCAGTTCCATCTCCTCTGCGAAAAATGGAAAAAAGGACTTGAACTTATTAAAGATATGAAGCCTTGCGAATTCAAAGATATGGCATATGCAGGATATTCACTGTTCAAATCCTCCCATAACCAGATTAAATTTGTAATGGCAAGAAATACCGGCGACAAACAGTCAATGCTTGAATGCGCTAAATCCGAGCTTGAAATGGCAACAATGGTTTACCGCATTATGCTCAGAAATGCAAGTGTTGGATTTGAAGCCGTAAATCATTACTATTACAGCAGAAATAATCTGATGGAAAAAATTGTCAACTGTGATTATATAATCCGTAAGCTTTCCGAATAAAAATACTTTCCTTTGCCTATAATAATTCCGCAAAATAAAGGAGGAATTATTATGGCACTGACTTCAAAAGAGCTGACAGGTCTTGAAGACCTTTTAACTCAGGAAGACATTATAATTAAAAAATATCAGAGTTATTCCACCCTTTGCACCGACAGCGCAATCAAGGAAAAATTCGATTTTCTTGTATCAAAGCATTCTCAGGTTTATGCAACCTTGCTTTCGCAGCTGCAATAGGAGGCATATATGGATATTAATTTAAAAATGAATGAACAGTATTTTTTAACAGATGCACTTACATCGGAAAAGAACATTTCCGGACTTTATAACACATTTGCAAGCGAATGTGTTAATACAAATCTTAAAAAGACGTTTCTTGATATTTTAAAGGATAACCACGGACTTCAGACATATATTTTCAACGAGCTTACAAGCCGCGGATGGTATTCCGTAACTCAGGCGGAAGACAATAAAATATCGCAGACAAGAACAAAATTCGAAAATAAAATAAGTTCATAATCAAAAAGGAGTTGCTTAAAAGCAACTCCTTTTTTGTTCCTCTTCTCTTTGCGGTCTGTGTATTTTATCACAGTCCTATTTATCAAGTTTAATCATTGCATACCCTGTAACTGCCGGAAGTGTTACTGTTGTGTAGCCATTTTCAACCTTAAATTCAACAGGTGTTTCATTCGGAAGAAGTGATGCAGCTTTGTATTCGCCTTTAACAGATATAGTATGACCTGCTACAAGCTCGCCATGCTGCTCAACAATACCAATGCTTCCACGGTGTTCCGGGAATGTTGCTTTAATATGAAGAAGGTCATAATCCTTTGCTGCAGCAACTGAAATTCTTGATGTTGCAGGCATATCGTCTGTTTTGATAATCGGGTCAGCAAGGAATTTGTCAAGTGCATATTTAACAAGTCCTTTATGCGGCGGCAGGAAATATCTGCCGTATGCGCTGAACACTTTAAAGCTTATCTGACAAACGTTATCACTCATTGCCATTACAGCCTGACCTGTTTCTTCTTTCGGCGGGTTATATCTGCCGTAACCGAAAAGTCCGTCATAATCTACATCAAAATACGGTTTTACAAATGCAGAAACCTCGTATTTTTTATCTGTTGCTGTCATTGCAATACCTTCGCGGTAGGAGTTCCATTCAAACGGAAGCTCATTGATGCTTTCATCGGCTTTAAAATATCCGTCTGTCCTTGCGTCAAGACCGTCAAATTTAACAAAGTTCCATGCATCAAGGGCAAAATCAGTTTTGTCCTTATTGAGTCCGCTTTCGCCTGTGGATATGATTTTACCGCCGTTTTTAATATAAGCATCAAGCTTATCTTTAAGCTTATCTGTCATTGTGATGCGGTCAGGAAGAATAATTATTTTATATCTGCCGAAATCCATATCCTCATTTATAACGTCAAAGCTCTGTTTAAGCTCGCCAAGCATACGAACTGCAGCGTTTACACAAAGATGCTCTTCGTTATCTTTAACACCAAGGTTATCCGAATAAGCAGTATATTTATTTTTAAGGATTGCAACTTCGGTAACTATATCGGTATCCTCTGTCCATTTTTCGTACTGCATGTATTTTTCAAATACTTCACCGAAAATTTTGTACAGATTCTTATCTATATTTCTTGCAGGGTGCATATGGTCACCTATGCAGAAGCCCATATTTGTATAAAGCGCGTCATACATATCGTTTTCAAGCGAAATTCTGCCTTTGAATCCGCCGAAATCTCCCCAACCTTTCTGGAAACGACCTGTCATATATTGAACATTGTCTTTTCCGAAAACATTACGCTGATATGCTGCAGATGCAGGCACCTGTTCATATCCCCAACAGCTAGGCAGATGTTCAATTTCACATCTGTACTGCATTCCAACACTGTATTCAGTTGCGATACCGCTGAATATAATGTTCAATTCTTTCTGGATATAGCTACGGATTTCTGCTGCAAACTCAAGAATTTTTCTGTATGTAAAATCTGTAACTGCCGCAACATCTTTTATATTGATACCTTCTTTCTGCATCTCTTCGACACAGTGGTTACAGTAACAGGGACGAGGATAGATACAATCAAAGTAGATTCCGTCAACACCAAGAGCAACAACCTCCGTTAAAAACTCTCTCATATGCTGTCTGTAACCGGGAGAGTTGTAACACATTGTCATAAAGTGTGCCTGATCACGACGGGTCTCATCTATAATATGACCCTTTTCATCAATACGGCACCATTCAGGGTGCTTTCTTGTCTGTTCCTGCGCGTGGGTAATATTCATATAGCCAACAACGCCAATTCCTTTTGCGTGACATTCTTTTACAATATCACCAAGTCTGTTGTCTTTAAGTCCCGGGTACTTTGTTCCAACCTTTGTGTCAAAGAACGCAAAGCCCTGATTTCCTCTTGCAAACATATTTACGGACTGAACGTGTGCATCAGAAAGAATTTGTGCAAACTCCTTCGCGTTAAACGTTTCTCCAAAATTTTCAATGTTTGGCATTGTGTGGAAGTCAATGTGGATGGATCTTTTAATTTTCTTCACTTTTACCAGCCCCTTTTACGGCATTTATTTGTCCTTGTTTTTACAAGGTTACTTACATTATATACATTTTAAAGCAAATGTCAATAGGAAATCGTTTTCCTTTTGTTTTTTGTTTAAAATAAACAAAAAACGGCACCTGTTTTTTACAGATGCCGCATAAAAATTATTTATCCAGTTTAAACATTGCATATCCGTTGATTTGCGGAAGTATTACCGTTGTGTAGCCATTTTCCACTTTAAATTCAACCGGAGTTTCCGCCGGAAGAAGCACAGCTGATTTATACTCCCCTTTAACAGAAACGCTATGACCTGCCGGAAGCTCTATATGCTCTTCAATAATACCAATGTTTCCGCGGTGTTCCGGGAATGTGGTTTTAACGTGAAGAAGTGCATAATCTTCAGTTGCCGTTACAGAAAGTCTTGATGTTGACGGCATATTGTCAGATTTTATAACCGGA
>JAFVVU010000137.1 GCA_017502065.1 Clostridia bacterium
ACTCTTCCTGCCTGCGGACTTATACTTAAAGAAGTTTTTTATTAAAAAAGAGCCTCTTATGAGGCTCTTTTATCATTCTGTGAAGCTGTATTTTGCGGCATTTGTTCCCGGTTTTATAAATGGTAGATTTTGCTCTGCTGTATTTTTTTGCTTATGAACTTCTTTGCTGTTCCGACGGATAGCTGTATTTATTACCGTATCCATATTTGAAGCAAAAACAATACTTACATTTTGTCTTACAACTTCCGGAATTTCATCAAGATCTTTCTTGTTTTCGGCAGGAATAATAATTGTTTTCACACCGCTCTTATATGCGGCAAGTGTTTTTTCTTTTAATCCGCCGATAGGAAGCACCCTTCCGCGCAGCGTAACTTCACCTGTCATTGCAACATCGCGTCTTACGGGATTACCCGTTAAAGCGGAAATAATTGCAGTTGCAATTGTTATACCGGCTGACGGGCCATCTTTCGGAGTAGCACCTTCAGGAACATGTACATGTATATCTTTATTGGTATAAAACTCTTTGTCAACGCCAAAGTCTTCTGCTTTTGAACGTATGTAGCTGATTGCGGCATTTGCTGACTCTTTCATTACATCGCCAAGCTGACCGGTAAGCTGGATTTTTCCGGTACCGTCCATTACATTTACTTCGATAAATAAAATATCTCCGCCAACAGCTGTCCACGCAAGGCCTGTTGCAACACCTGCTGTATCTTCTGCAAGAATACGGTCCTTTGTATAAGTTTTTGCACCCAGGAAATCTTCCAGATTCTTTGATGTGATATCAACACGTTTTTTTGCATTGGAAACAAGAAGCTTTGCGCTTTTGCGGCAAAGTGTACCGATTTTTCTTTCAAGTCCTCTTACGCCGGATTCTCTTGTGTAGAAATCTGTAATATCGGAAATAACATCATCGGAAATACGAACAGATGTCTTTTTAAGACCATTTTTCTCGATCTGTTTTGGTATAAGATACTGCTTTGCAATACACATTTTTTCATCATCAGTATATCCGGAAAGTTCAATAATTTCCATTCTGTCAAGAAGTGGGCGCTGTACATTTGCAAGAGAATTTGCAGTACAAACAAACATTACGTTACTTAAATCATACGGCACTTCAATAAAATGGTCACGGAAAGCATGGTTCTGCTCGCTGTCAAGTACTTCAAGAAGTGCTGCAGATGGGTCGCCTTTCAGATCCATTGACATTTTATCAACCTCATCAAGAAGAATGAGGGGATTTGATGTGCCGGCTTCTTTAATTGCGGTCATAATTCTTCCGGGCATTGCACCTATATATGTTTTTCTGTGTCCGCGAATATCCGCTTCATCACGAACACCACCAAGAGAAACACGTACATATTTTCTATCAAGACATCTTGCAATAGATTTAGCAACAGAAGTTTTTCCTACACCCGGTGGGCCAACAAGACAGAGAATGGTTCCGTTTGTTTTGTCAGTAAGAGCTTTTACTGCAAGAAATTCAAGAATTCTTTCTTTAACCTTTTCAAGACCGTAATGATCTTCGTTAAGAATTTCTTCTGCTTTTTTTACATCAAGATTATCATTACTGAAAGTGTTCCAGGGTAAATCAAGAACATAATCAATATATGTTTTAATAAGTCCTGCTTCAGGGGAAGAGGGAGCTGTTTTTTTAAGTCTTGATATTTCTTTTTCGAGTTTTTCCTGTACATAAACCGGTAATCCGGCATTATTTATTTTGTCAACCAGTTCAGTTATTTCGGATGCGGACGGATCAAGCTTTGCAAGCTCATCCTGAATGACATCAAGCTGCTCACGCAGATAGTATTCATGCTGTTTTTCGTCAATTTTACTTTTGATAATATCGTTAATCTGCGTTTCAAACTGGAGCATACTTATTTCGTTGTTTAATGTACGAAGTAAGCGGGTGAGTCGTTCGGTCTGGTCGAACGCTTCTAAAATTGACTGTTTGTCTTTTATTTCCGCTTCAATATTTGCGGCAATAAGGTCAGCAAACTGGCCTGGTTTATCCACTCCGTTTATACCGAAAATAATCTCCGGAGCAACCTTGCCGGAATGCTCAATGTATGTACTGAACATTTCTCTGCCTTTTTTAAGCAGCATTTCATCTTTTGAATCTGCATAGGGTATTTCTTCGTATTCACGAACCGTAGCAGAAATATATGGTGTCATCTGCGCAATATCAAGCACTTCTGCGCGGCTTATACCTTCAATCAGGAT
>JAFVVU010000138.1 GCA_017502065.1 Clostridia bacterium
AGTCGTAATCGGAAATTACACCGTCGCTAAGAGGACGAACAGCAATGATGCTGCCGGGTGTTCTGCCGAGCATACGTTGTGCTTTGTATCCTACTGCAAGCGGTTCTTTTGTTACACTATTTACGGCAACAACGGACGGTTCTGTGAGAACCACGCCTTTACCTTTTACATAAACAAGAACGGATGATGTACCAAGGTCGACACCGACATCCTGTATAAGGCTGAATTTGCTGAGCCATTCTTTTATTTTATTTATCATTTGAAACTCCCCTTTTATTATATTAAATCAGATAATATATAATTGGAAACATCCATGCCGTCCGGAGTAAATGCAACATTATCTCCAACCTGATGCATATACCCAAGCCGTATATATTCATCTATTTTTTCATTTCCTGCATTTATATTAAGTATATCCCTATTAACGCCTTCTGTCAATCTCATTTGAAGAATTATTTTTTCTTCCGCTTTGTCAGCATCCGATAAATGACAGATATTTTCACGGATTTTTCCGCCTTTTATATAATTTGCTACATTATATATATTATTATAGCGGGCTCCGTCAAAATACGAATGAGCACCTGCACCGAGACCAATATATTCGCCGCATTTCCAGTACACAAGATTATGACGTGATTCGAACCCGGCTAATGCAAAATTGGAAATTTCGTATTGTTTAAATCCGTTTTCTTTCAAAATGTCAATAAGCATATGATAAAGCGCTATGTCCGCTTCCTCATCCTGTGGTGTTACACCCGATTTTGCAAAAGGAGTGCCCTCCTCCACCTTAAGACCGTAACACGAAATATGTGTTATCGGAAGTGAAAGTGCAGTTTCGATATCCCTCTTCCACATTTCAGGAGTTTGTCCGGGCAGTGAATACATAAGGTCGATGCTTATATTGTCAAACCCTGCTTTTTTAAACATCAACACCGCATTTTTTGCATCATCGCCGCTGTGAATTCTGCCGAGTGTTTTAAGAAGCTTATCATTAAACGACTGCACACCAAGGCTTATTCTGTTTATACCTGCTGATTTGTAATCAGCTGTATTTTCAATTGTGCCGGGGTTTGCTTCCATTGTTATTTCGGCATTTTCTGCAATATCAAAATGCTGTTTTGCCGCTGCAAGAATTTTTGCAATATACTCCGGATTTATGGAGCTTGGCGTACCGCCGCCGAAATATACCGTGCCGATGCGGCACTCCGGATATTCCGACATTTCGCGGATTACGGCATTTGTATAATCTTCCGCAAGGTCAAACATATTTGCATATGAATTGAAATCGCAATACGGACATTTGCTTTTGCAAAACGGAATATGAATGTAAAGGCCGCGCATCAGTCGAGTTTAAGCACAGACATAAAGGCTTCCTGCGGCACCTGAACGCTGCCGACCTGCCTCATGCGCTTTTTACCTTCTTTCTGTTTTTCAAGAAGCTTTTTCTTACGGGTTATGTCACCGCCGTAACATTTTGCAAGCACGTCTTTACGCATTGCTTTTACGGTTTCTCTTGCAATAATTTTATTTCCGATTGCCGCCTGAATCGGTATTTCAAACAACTGTCTCGGAATATTATCTTTCAGTTTTTCGGCTATTCTTCTGCCTCTTGCATATGCTTTTTCGGTATGCACGATAAACGAAAGCGCATCCACGATACTGCCGTTAAGAAGTATGTCAAGCTTAACAAGGTCGGAGCGCACATAGCCTTTCATTTCATAGTCAAATGATGCATATCCTTTTGTACGGGATTTGAGTGCATCAAAGAAATCGTATATAATTTCGTTGAGCGACAGTTCGTAATGAAGTACGGAACGGTCGCCGTCAATATATTTCATATCTTTATATATACCGCGTCTGTCCTGGCAAAGCTCCATAATGTTGCCGACAAATTCTGTAGGTGTTATTATAGATGCATTTACAAACGGCTCTTCCATTGATTCAATGTTTGTAACCGGCGGCATATTTGTCGGGTTATCAAGCCATATCTGCTCGCCGTTTGTAAGATTGATTTTATAAATAACGCTGGGCGCTGTTGTTACAAGGTCAAGATTATATTCTCTCTCCAGACGTTCCTGAATTATTTCCATATGGAGAAGTCCGAGGAATCCGCAACGGAACCCGAATCCGAGTGCTATTGAGGTTTCCGCTTCAAACACAAGAGATGCATCATTAAGCTGAAGCTTTTCAAGAGCATCACGAAGGTCGGGGTATTTTGCCCCGTCTGCCGGATAAATACCGCAAAATACCATTGGAACAGCTTTGCGATATCCCTGAAGAGGAGTGTCCGTTGGATTGTCAAATTCAGTTACGGTATCACCAACGGCTGTATCTTTAACGTTTTTGATGCTTGCCGCAAAATATCCAACCTCTCCGGAATAAAGTGCATCTGCCGGCACGTGTCCGAACGGTTTCATATATCCGGTTTCAACAACCTCAAAGGTTGCGCCGGTTGCCATCATTTTAATTTTCATACCCGGTTTGATACATCCGTCAACCACTCTGATATATACAATAACGCCTTTGTAGCTGTCGTAATATGAGTCGAAAATAAGTGCTTTAAGCGGAGCTTTTTCGTCACATTTCGGGGCAGGAACCTTTTCAACAATCTGTTTTAAAACTTCCTCAATCCCGATACCCTGTTTTGCCGAAATAAGCGGTGCATCCTGTGCAGGAATACCGATTTCATTTTCTATCTGGTCTTTTACGAAATCAGGTCTTGCGCTCGGCAAATCTATTTTATTGATTACCGGCACAAGCTCAAGGTCAGCATCTACCGCAAGGTATGTGTTTGCAAGAGTCTGCGCTTCTATACCCTGTGCGGCATCAACAACAAGAATTGCACCTTCGCACGCCGCAAGGCTACGGGAAACCTCGTAGTTGAAATCGACGTGACCCGGTGTGTCAATAAGGTTAAGTACATATTTTTCGCCGTTTTCGTCAACATAATCCATACGTACCGCACGTGCTTTTATGGTGATACCTCTTTCACGTTCGAGGTCCATATTGTCAAGCATCTGCTCTTCCACATCACGTTTTTCCACCATACCCGTATTTTCAAGCAGGCGGTCCGCAAGAGTGGATTTACCGTGGTCAATATGTGCAATTATACAAAAATTTCTGATTTTATCTTTATCGTAGGACATTGCCGGTCTCCTTTATTTACGTGATTTCTTCCGGCATCGGAAGAGTAAGTTTATCTATTACTGGATTTAAAATATTCGTAAGAAGTACCCCATGCACGCTTCCGTCGGGGAAAAGCCCGAAAAGTCTTATGCACGCTGTGATTATCCCTGCAAAAACGCCCGATATGATTTTGCCGATTGTAGTGCTCGGGCACATCTGCTCATCTGCAAGAACAAAAAGTGCGCCAAACAGAACCCCACCCGAAAGGACGTTACATCCTGCAAATTCAAGCATTGAAATTATGTTTTTATCCGGTGCAAACGCGAATGTAATAATTGCAACTGTGCCGATAAAGCATACGGGAATTATCCACGAAATTACTTTTTTAAGAATAAGGTACAAACCGCCGATGATAATGAGAAGGGCACAAACTTGTCCCACAGCGCCTGCGGTATTTCCCATAAGCACATCAAGAATTTCCGGTGTGGTTCCGCTGCCGTATTTCATAATCATAAGCGGGGTTGGTGTTGCCACAGAATCAAGTCCTAAAATTGACGGCGACAAAAAGGCACCTGCATATCCGCCGAAAGCGGCAGCAACAAATGCTTTACCTGCCAAGGCAGGATTTACAAACGGTTTTTCATACATACATTTAATAAGTATGATAGCAATAAACGAGCCGATAAGTGCCATCCACACAGGCGTTTTCGGCGGAAGCGAATATGCAAGGATAAGTCCGGTAACAACCGCTTCAAGCGATGCGCCGGAGGATTTCAAAACAAATGTATTCCACAGATATTCAAATAAAATACACGCCGCCGCACAGGTTGCAATAAGCACCAGCGCACGAAGACCGAAAAAGTATATCCCTGCAAGTCCTGCCGGACAAAGTGCAATAAGCGTGTCAAGCGTTTTTCCGTTATATTCAATTTTAAAATTTTTTTCTGTATTCATATACTATACTCCCAAAGGGCATATTTAAATTAATTATACAACAAATTTGATATTTTTACAACAGTTTTTTTAAAAAACACATTTTATTTATAAAAACGCTTTTCAATTTGCAAATTTTTTAGTATAATAGTAGTAAGGGATTTTTAAATTTTCGGGCAGCGGCGGTTATTCTCAGGGATCATTCGCCCAAAAACCATTCTTTTGGCACATAGCTGTGTCAAAACCGCTTGAAACCCGTCAGGGTTTCTGCCCGGTTTTTTCTTGCTCTGCACTCAAAAGAATGGTTTTTGTGGTGCAAGGCAGTTTTGAAACACAGATTTTTAGAATTATACAAAGATTAAAAGCGCCGTAATACTGGCGTATTGCGGCGCTTTTTGATGAAGTATAAACTAAAAAGATGCTTTCAAACCCGATTTCTCCCTAAGAATAACCGCCGAAAGGAGGTATTTTATGAAAATCGAAAAAATTTCCGAAGATATGCTTAAGATAACACTTAATGTTTCAGATATGACAAAATGGAACGTTTCCAAAGATACACTTCATCCGGGTAATCCGAACTCGAAAGAAATGTTCTGGGATATAATACACCTGGCTTCCGAAGCTACGGGAGTGGAGTTTTCAAACTGCAAGCTGACAGTTGAAGCTGTTGAAAAGGATGCCGAAACTTTCGTGATATTCATTACTAAAAAGGATGTTCTTCCGCAGGAGGCCGCACCGCGCAGGTACAAATACCGCAAAACACAAGGCGATGTGCAGGATTCTTCATCCGTTATGGTATATACTTTTGAGGATTTCAACGATATCTGCAGTTTTGCAAAAAACAACCTTTATTTTTGTCTTCTTTTTGAAAACAACAACAGCCTTTATAAACACAATGATATGTTCCGCCTTGTGGTTACGGTAACGCCGCCGCTGAAAGAACATATCGGCAAGTTCAATAATGCAGTAAGCGAATATGCTCTGCAGGTTGAAAATTCGTATATTTATGCATCATATCTTGAAGAACATCACAAGCCGATGATTGAAAAAACGGCACTAAAGACTCTGTATGATAAATTTTAAATTGCAGGGGCGATTCATGAATCGCCCGTGGGTCATTCATGAATGACCCCTACGATGATTGATCACAAAAAAGCGAACGGCAAGCCGTTCGCTTTTTACATATTACTTATGTGTGATATCGGAAATGAGCTTATTCCAGCAGATAAGACATTCTTCACTTGCTTCGTAGCCGCCGTCGGAGAATGCCGCGCCGCCCGGAAGTGCAAGAGTTTTTTCGTCAAGCTGGGTTTTTCTGTAGTGAGTTTCGAGAGAAATAAATCCGTCGTAACCGTCTTCCAGAAGTCTTGTAAGGTGCTCTGCAAATCCAACCGCACCTGTTCCTATTGCAACACACATGGGGTTGCCGTTTTCATCAAGCTTTGCATCTTTAATGTGCATGTGCACCATTTTATCTTTAATTTTTTCATATCCGTAAGGATACGGAACTTCGCCCTTCGGGTCGTATATATCGTTACCCGGATCCCAAAGACCTTTAACTCTTGGTGAATTTACAGCCTCAACAACCGCCGCAACGCTCTCGCCGTTTGATGCGTTAACGCTGGGGTCAAGTTCAATTACAAGAGTTTTATCGTATTTTTCCAGAATTTCAATTGCTTTTTTATAATAAGGAATAATGTCTGTGCCGTTTGTATCCTTTGCCCAGAATGTAAATCCTCTTATGAATTTTGCACCGAGGCTATCAGCAACCTTTGCATTCTTTTCAAGAAGCTCATATTGTGCTTCAACCGCTGCCGCATCGTTAACGGAGCATTTGAAGAATGCAGGTGAAACTGCACATATTTTAAGACCGTATTTTTCAGCAGTTTCTTTTATGTTTTTGATATCTTCCTCAGTGAATTTATCCGGCTGTTTATCATTTACCGAACGGATTTCAAGTGCTTCAAGACCGTATTTTACTGCGAGCTGCGCTGCAACTTCAAAATCCTGAGAAATTTCGTCACTTATTGCGGATTTACGAAAAAGAATTCTTGCCGCAGAATCGGAATCTGTGTACATAACGGCATTGTCGTGCATGCGGAGAGCTGTTGCAGGAACCTGTTCTGTGATTTTGCCTCTTACTGTGTTGAACACCGCTTCCGCTTTTGTGGATGCAGGTACGATACATACAATATAATCCGCGCTCATCATTGTCGGGATTGTAAGTGTAAGAGCATTTTTCGGAACGTCGTCAATTGTTTTGAAGCATCCGTCGTTAACCTGCTGCTGACGGCACATTTCGTCAAGGTCAACCACCTTGATGATTTCTTTATCATCAAATTTTGCAACGTGTGGGTCGTTGAATGCGATGTGTCCGTTTTCGCCGATACCCATACATACCATATCAATTTTTCTTGATGAAAGAA
>JAFVVU010000139.1 GCA_017502065.1 Clostridia bacterium
TAGCATTAATAGGTATTATTGCAATTTGCATTAATGGGGTTGCTCTTGACATTTCATTCAAGGGTGGCGCAATCATGAAATACACCTACGAAGGTGAAGTTGATAATGCTGTGGTAAGTCAGATTGCAAACACTGCACTTGGCAGAAACGTAACAGTACAGACCACAACAGATATTGCAACAGGAAAGAGCAGAATTGTTCTTAATGTTGCCGGAAATGAAGCAATTTCAATTGAACAGCAGGCTGCTCTTGAAAAAGCACTTGACGAAAAATATCCGGAAGGAAACATTACTCTTTCCGAATCAAACAACGTAGAACCGTTTATCGGTGCAAGATTCTTAAGAAGAAGTATTCTTGCTCTTGTTATTGCTTTTGCACTTATAGTTGTATATGTATGGATAAGATTTAAACAGATTTCCGGTCTTTCAGCGGGTGTTGTTGCACTTCTTGCACTTCTGCATGACTGTCTTGTGGTATTCTTCACATTTGTTGTGTTCAAAATGCCACTTAATGATAACTTCATTGCAGTACTCCTTACAATCATCGGTTTCTCTGTTAACGATACAATCATTATCTACGACAGAATAAGAGAAAATAAAATCATGGCAAAACACAAAATGCCTGTTGAAGAACTTGTAAACAAAAGTACAACTCAGTCACTTTCAAGATCTATCAATACATGCGGAACAACATTTGTTGCAGTTGCAATCATCTATATTTTTGCATGCGTATTTGGTATTGATTCAATCAAATCATTTGCACTTCCGCTTGCACTCGGACTTATTTCAGGTTCATATTCATCCCTTTGTATTGCAGGTCCGCTATGGGTAATGTGGCAGAAACATAAAGAAAACAAAAAACACGCTTAACATAAAAACGCCGAAATTATTTCGGCGTTTTTTGTTGATTTTTTTCTGGTATAATGATATAATTAGTGTATACTAACTACTTTATGGGGGAAGAGCAAAGATGTTTGATATATCAAAGGTTGACAGTAACTTTAAAATTGAAAAAAGAATAAACAGAGATGATATTGAATTTTATAAAGTGGATGAGGCACCATTTAAAATATACGGTATTTTCAAAGAAAACGGCATGTACAAACGTTTGCCCGAAAGTGTTGCCAAAACGGTAAATGAAGGAGTATATAATCTTCACACACATACATCGGGCGGCAGACTTCGTTTTGTTACAGACAGTCCGTATATAGCCATACATACCATTATGAATAATATCTGCAAAATGTGTCATTTTGCATTTACCGGCTCAATAGCTTTTGATTTGTATGTTGATAATAATTATGCCCAAACATTTATTCCGCCGATTGATATTACAGACGGATATGAAAGTATTGTTGATTTCGGGGAAAAGAAACAGCGCGAAATAACAATAAATTTTCCGCTTTATTCAGGCGTAAACGAGTTGTATGTCGGACTTCAGGAAGGCTCTTCGGTAAGTGAAGCCGCGCCATATAAAAATGAAAAACCGATTGTGTATTACGGCTCGTCAATAACACAGGGCGGATGTGCATCAAGACCGGGCATGGCATACCA
>JAFVVU010000140.1 GCA_017502065.1 Clostridia bacterium
ATTTTCGCAAGCTGTCCCTTTAGTTCTTTAAGCTTATCATCAAGATTTTCAAGTTTTTCCTGTTTTTCTTTTGCACCTTCAAGGAAATCAACAAGCCCGTCAGGATTGCACTTATATTTATTACATAGCTTATTTATTTCAGAAATTCTTTCAAAAACAGCGTTCAGTTCGTTTTCATCCGCCTCGGAATCAAACCGGGCAAGTTTGCTTGCTATATCATCAACCCTGTATGCAATATCGGTTATTTCGTTATAAATTTCGCTCATGTCGTCACTGAAATCCGCTACAGTTGACAGATTTCTTGAAACGCCGTGAATTTCATCGCTGACATTTGTTTGGGCTTGTACAAGCGAATTATAAGCACTTCGTACAACCGATGCAATTTTATCCATATTTTTCAGTTCATAGTGGCGTTTTTCGAGCGTTTCATACTCTCCTCTGGAAAGAGACAGGGCCGTCAGTTCTTCAATCTGATATCTGATAATATCTTGCTCTGTAGCACGTTTTTGTTCAAACTCTTCCAATTGTTTGATTTCGTGTTTTACCGACGTATAATCAGATAAAAGTGAGCTATATTTACACATAACAGGTGAAATAAGTTTTGAAGCCCATTTATCAAGGAAATAAATATGCTTATCGGACTGATAAAGCATTGTCGTTTCCTGTTGACCATGAATGTTGATAAGCAGCGCACCAAGCTGTTTTAAAATTGCTACAGTAGACAGTGATGCATTAATTTTACATACACCTCTGCCATCAACAGAAATTTCTCTGTAAATCAAAAGAGAGTTGTCTTCTGTTTTTTCAATACCAAGATTTTCTATTTCTTTCCAGGCATTGTCATCAGGATAAAACAGCGCGGAAACAAAAGCTTTCTGTTCACCGCTTCTTATAATATCTTTTGAACTTTTAAAACCAAGTATTAAACCGATAGCGTCAATAATTATTGACTTACCGGCACCGGTTTCGCCCGTAAAAATATTAAGACCATCGCAAAAACTGATTTCTGCACGTTTTATAATAGCGATATTGTTGATTTCAAGATAGGAAAGCAAAAGGCATCCCCCTACTTAATTAATAATTTCAGTTTTGAACTGAGTTTGGCAGCTGTTTTCTCATCGGGAGATACAACAATGATTGTATCATCACCCGCAATGCATCCGACAATTTCAGGGTGTTCCATTGCATCAAGTGCAGCAGCTGCCGCCTGAGCCATCCCTGATAATGTTTTTACTACAACAATGTTTTTTGCAACATCGACAGCGACAACCGATTCGATAAAAACATTTTTCAGTCTGGATTCAAAGTCATTTTCACTTTCTGTTATGCTTGTTGCATATCTGTATGTATCCTTACCGGAAGAAACCTTAATGAGCTTAAGTTCCCGGATATCTCTGGATATGGTTGCCTGAGTTGCATATATTCCGTACTGAAGCAGTTTTTTTGATAAATCTTCCTGTGTCTGGATTACATTGTCTTTTATAATCTCAAGAATATAAGAATGTCGTTCGTATTTATTCATGCTTTTCTCTCCTGCTCTATCTGCCTAATTTTTTTCTTAAAACACCATAAAAGCTTCTGCTCCCGAAATTAACAAGCTTTGCACAGTATTCAGATTTCGAAATTTTAATTATGTCATTATTGCTCAAAAGCACATTTTCGTTCCCGTCAAAAGAAACTTCTGCTTTGAAATCGCGGTCTTTACCAAGAGAAATTTCCAGTGTTTTCTCAGATGGTAAAACCATACTTCTTGTATGCATATCATATGCACATACCGGAGTAACAAGCATCATCTCCATTGTTGGCATTGCAACAGGTCCGCCTGCCGAAAGCGAATATGCTGTTGAACCCGTTGGAGTTGCAACAACAACGCCATCCGCCATAAATGTATCTAACTGCTCTCCATCAACATCCATTGTTATATTTATCATTTTCGGATAAGAGCCTCGTAAAACGGCAATGTCGATTAAAACAAGGCGATTAGCTCCACCATTGATACTTGCATTCAGAATCATTCTTTTGTCAAGCTTATAATTACCGGCTAATAAATTGTTTGCAAGTGCAGAAATTTCTTCAACATCCGCAGATGCAAGAAATCCAATTTTACCAAGATTGATTCCGCAAACGGGCACACCTGCCAGTGCTGCACATTTGGCCGCGCGAATGATAGTTCCGTCTCCCCCGAGAATAACTGCAATATCGGAGCCGCTAAGTTTTTCAGGTGTTATAATGTCCGTTACGATTTTCAGTTCAGCTTTACCTTCAAAAGCATGCTGAACCATCGAAAGCACATCACCGTTTTTATCTTTTTTCATATTTGCAAGTACAGTTATCTTCATGATGTTCACCACCCACCGGCAAATTATTTTATTGCACTTAATACAGCCGACAAAATAAACGTGCCGACAAATGCAATAACTAGCAGTATTGAAATAATTTGTTTTGCTCTTTTTTTCATAAAAGCGCCTTCTTTATATTTATTAATATAATAATTATACATCATATACAGTAATTTTGCAATATAAACTTTTAAAAAACTTGACCCCGACAGAGTAATATTGTAAAATATAAACAAGAGAAAAACAAGAGGTGTAAATATGAAGTTCGTTAGCAGTCCCAATTTACCCAAAAACGCAGCTGCAGTAATAGTTTCAGCGGATATACCACAGGAAATTTCAGACAGCCTTACCGCTCTTGACATTGATATAATATTATCTCCACTTCTGGATGGTTCACAAAACCCGATTATAAACCATCCCGATGCAGGCATTGTGCATATTAATTCAGAAAAATTTGTATGCTCTCCGGAAACATATCCGTATTATAAAACTATTTTCAAAAACACTTGTGCTGAGTTGATTTGCGGAAATACGGCTATTAACGGAAAATATCCCGATGATGCTGCATATAATGTAGCAAACACGGGAAAGTTTGCAATTTGCAACACAAAATTTACCGACAAAAAAGTTCTGGAAATGCTCCGTTGCGAAATAATAGATGTACCGCAGGGGTATGCGA
>JAFVVU010000141.1 GCA_017502065.1 Clostridia bacterium
ACAGAATGTGCATCCCCGGTACATATTGGGTTGACAATGCTCCGGACCTTGCGGAATTTGTGAGGTTTATGAATCATCCGCTGCTTCACGCCTGCTGGGATACCGGTCACGGAAATATGGTGCCCACACCGCAGGACGAAGCATTAAAAATACTCGGCGGCGAGGTTTATGCCCTTCATGTTCAGGATAATATGGGCGATATTGATACACATATTGCACCGTATTTCGGCACAATGAATGTTGATGCCCTTATGTGCGGACTTAAAGAAATTGATTATAAAGGCTACTTCACATTTGAAGCCTGCAATATATTTACAGAATCTCCGGGGAACAGAGAGAAAAAATCGGATATCCCCCTGTCAATCCGAATTGAAGCCGAAAAATTCCTGTACAATCTCGGAAAAACAATACTTATGCAGTACGACTGCTTTGAAGAATAAGGAAGCGAAAAATTAATGAAAAAACCGGAGTTTTTAAAAAATCAAAGTGTTGTGAATGCAATTTGCATCGGCAGCCTTTGTTCAGTATCATACCTTGCAGTATATTTTGCAAAAAATATATTCAGTGCAGTAAGCCCCAAAATGCTTGCCGGCGGATTTAATGAAGACTTTATAGGTACGGCATCGTTTGTGTATCTTATATGCTATGCATTAGGTCAGCTTATTAACGGTAGATTAGGGGACAAAGTAAAATCCAGATATATGATAAGCCTTGGTCTTTGCCTTGCCGGTATAACAAACTTTGTTTTTGCAAACGTAGCGGCTGTATCAACAACGGCGGCAATCGTTTTTTACGGAATGACAGGATATTTCCTTTCGATGATATACGGGTCTATAACAAAGGTTGTAGCTGAAAACACCGAACTTGTGTATGCAACGCGCTGTTCAATGGGATATACCTTTGCATCGTTCATCGGCTCGCCGATGGCAGGTGTTGCAGCGGCGGCACTGTCGTGGCAGGCGGTGTTTATGTCAAGCACAGCAGCGCTTGTTACAATGGCTGTTATATGCTTTATTGTATTTCTGATTTATGAGAAAAAAGGCATTGTAAAATATAATCAGTTCAAAATAAAAAAGGAAGAAAAAGGCGGCGGAATAAAGGTTCTTATAAAACGCCAGATAATCAAGTTTACATTTATTTCAATGATTACGGGCGTTATAAGAACAAGCGTGGTATTCTGGATGCCTACATATATAACACAGCAGCTCGGATTTGCACCCGAAACCTCCGCATCGGTGTTTACAGTGGCAACGTTTATAATTTCATTTACAACCTTTATTGCAATATTTGTATATGAAAAGCTTGGCAGAAATATGGACAAAACCATACTGATTATGTTTTCGCTGTCCGCAGTGTTCTTTGCACTGACCTATTTTGTACATCATCCTGCACTCAATATCATTTTCCTTGTGCTTGGAATAATGGCGTCGGGCGGCTCATCAACAATGCTCTACAGCAGATACTGTCCGAGTCTTCGTGATACGGGAATGGTATCAAGCGTAACGGGATATATTGATTTTATAAGCTATGTTGCGGCGGCAACGGCAAACAAAGTGTTTGCCGGAGCGGCGGTTGCAATCGGCTGGAATAATTTAATCCTTGTATGGTTTGGAATTGTTGCTCTTGGCGTAATTATTGCGCTTCCGTATAAACGTAAAAATATTGAAGAATAATTAAAAACCACCATGTTAAACGGTGGTTTTTTTTCTGTATTCTTTTGGGGTAATACCCTCAAATTTTTTGAAAATTTTTGTCATATGACTGCTGTCATAAAATCCGCAGGAAAAAGCAATTTCGGTAATTGATTTTGTGCTGCACGAAAGCAGTGATTTGGCTCTTCTCATGCGAAGGTCGGTAACAAACTGCATGGGTGAAATTCCGGCACATTCGGTAAATACCTTTCTAAAATATCTTCCGGAAATGCCAAACGTTTTTGCAATTTCATCAACATTAATATCCTCATTAAGATGCCGCACAAGCTCTGCAACTGCTTTGTCAAAAAATATTTTTGTATGTACTTTTTTGTTTGATTCAAAGCACTTGATAATGAGAATACAAACTGTACGAAACAGGGAAGCAATATATTTCTCATTAAAAATGGAATCTGTTTCATATTCGCACAGCAAATCCTCCAGAAGAGAAACAATTCTGCTGTAATACCTGCCTCCTACACTAAGGCAGCATCGGTAGGCATAGTTGATATATCCGCTGTCATTAAGCAAAAACATAGATGTGTAGCCCGATGTATTTTTCACATCATCATCCAGCGCGTCAAGAAGCGACATATCAAACAAGATGCGGAACCCGGTAAAATCCTTGAATCCGGACAGTGTATGTGTGGCGCGTCCGCCAATTACAAAAAGACTGCCTTCCCCCATATCTAAACACGTATCTTCAATATGATTAAGCACAGCTCCGCCGGTACATAAAATAAGCTCTACACAATCGTGGTAATGAAGGGGAATTGATTCGGCAGGATTAAACCGTTCAATATGAAAAGGAATATTATTAAATTTTTGGTAATTTTTTAGTGTTGTTTTAATATCCATATCCTGATTATACAATTTTTA
>JAFVVU010000142.1 GCA_017502065.1 Clostridia bacterium
ACCGAGCTTGGCGCAAAAGTAGATCCTGATTATGACAGGGTTGAAGTAGACGGCGAACTGATAAAGTTAAACGAAAAGAAATATTATATAATGCTTAATAAACCGTCGGGATACATAACGACGGCACAGGACACACATGGAAGAAATACCGTTATGGACCTGGTAACTGAGCTTTCGGCAAGAATTTATCCCGTCGGAAGACTTGATGCCGACACGGAAGGACTTCTTCTTCTTACAAATGACGGCGAGTTTGCAAACCGTGTTATGCATCCGTCAAAAAATATGACAAAGGTGTATATTGCACAGGTTAAAGGAATGCCAAGTCTTAATACACTTAAAACGCTTGCAGCAGGTGTGGATATAGGCGATTATGTAACGCGCCCCGGAAAAGCGGAGATTGTTAAAGGAAATCAGAATGTATCAACGGTTAAAATAGAAATAGGCGAAGGGAAAAAACGTCAGGTAAGGCGAATGCTTGATGCCGTAGGGCATCCGGTAATAAGCCTTAAACGTGTACAAATCGGGCCGATTATGCTTGGCAATCTGCCGCTTGGCAGGTGGAGGCACCTTCGTGAGGAAGAAATAAACAGGTTGGTGAGATAAAATGTTTAAGATAATTCCCGTACTTAAGGATGACCTTGATAAAGTCAGGGCATATCTTGATACGGATACAAAAGGAATGATTCTTGCGTGCTACGAAGAAGAGGGCATAACGGGCGCGGCAAGTTTTGACATATCGGGCGGCGCGGGTTTTTTTGAAGATATGAAAACCGACAAACCCGAAATGGAAAATGTAATGGGAAAAGCTGTACTTAATTTTCTTGAACTGCATGGCATACTTGATGTGTATGCAAAAAAAGGTGCAAAAGAAGAATATTTTAAATCGCTGGGATTCAAACCGGCGCAAAAAGAAGAAAACGGCTGGGGATTATATCTTAATTTAGAAGGATATTTTACCCATCAGCATTAGGAAGGAGCAGGTGTAATATGGAAAATATGGACAACACAATTCTGCACAGCAAAAACGATAAACAAAACAAGGTTGAGTTTATTATGGAATCCGTTTACGGTGCACTTAAAGAAAAAGGCTACAACCCTGTAAGCCAGATTGTAGGATACATTATGTCCGGCGACCCAAGCTATATTACAAGTCATCAGGGAGCAAGAGCGCTCATAACAAAAATTGAACGTGACGAGCTTCTTGAAGAGTTCGTAAAAAGCTATGTAGAAAAGTTTTAAGTAAGCTTCGGGGGAATTTAAATGACACTTAACGAATACAAACAGTTTGTGTGTGGCAAGCGTGTTTGCGCAATAGGTATCGGCGTAAGTAATGTGCCGCTTATCGAGTTTTTGCTCGGTTGCGGTGCAAACGTAACGGCATGTGATAAAAAAGAAAAATCACAGCTTGGCGAAATTGCCGGAAAGCTTGAAAACCTTGGTGTAGAGCTTATCTGTGGTGAAGATTATCTTAAAAAGCTTGATTTTGAAATCATATTCAAAACACCGGGTATGCGTCCTGACGTAAAAGAGCTTAACGATGCACGTTCACGCGGCAGTATTGTAACAAGTGAAATGGAACTGTTTTTCGAGCTTTGTCCCTGCAAAATAGTTGCAGTTACGGGAAGCGACGGAAAAACCACCACAACAACGCTGATTTATGAAACACTTAAAAAAGCGGGATATACCTGCCATCTGGGCGGTAACATAGGTCGTCCGCTTATCGGTGATATTGAAAAAATAACTGCAAATGATATGGCGGTACTTGAGCTTTCAAGTTTTCAGCTTTTTACAATGAGAAAATCGCCCGACGTTGCGGTTATTACAAATCTTGCACCAAACCATCTTGACTGGCATACGGATTTAGATGAATATCTGGAAGCAAAGAAAAACATATTCAAGTTTCAGTCAGGCGAAAACACACTTGTACTTAATCACGATAATGGCGTTACCGACGGTCTTGATAAAGAAGCAGCAGCCGGCGTACGTAAGTTTTCACGTACGGGCACTGTAGAAAACGGCGTAATGCTATGCGGAAACGACATTGTTTATGTTTCCGGTGATAAAACAGAAAAGATTATGGAAAAATCTGATATAAGACTGCCCGGCGAACATAACGTTGAAAACTATATGGCAATGGCGGCGGCACTAAAAGATTTTGTGGGGGCCGAAACCATAAAAGAGGTTGCGCTTGGCTTCGGTGGTGTTGCACACAGAATTGAGTTTGTAAGGGAAGTTGGCGGCGTTAAGTTTTATAACGATTCAATCGCATCAAGCCCGAGCAGAACAACGGCGGCACTTAATTCCTTTGATGAAAAGATTATTCTTATTGCCGGCGGATATGATAAAAAAATCCCGTTTGATGACCTTGGCGTACTTATTTGCCAAAAGGTAAAAAACCTTGTGCTTGTTGGTCATACGGCGGATAAAATAAAAGCGGCGGTAGAAAGTGCAGGCGGCGTTCCGACTTTAGTTTGCACAGACTTTAAGGAAGCGGTTTTAGCCGCATATAAAACAGCAGGAGAGGGCGACATTGTTGTTCTTTCACCGGCGTGTGCGTCCTTTGATTTATTCAAAAACTTTGAAGAGCGCGGTAACTTATTCAAACAGATAGTAAACGAAATTTAAGATAAAGGGTGATTTAAGGTGAGTGAAAAATTTTATATAACCACAGCGATTGCATATACATCAAGAAAACCGCATATTGGTAACACTTATGAGGTTGTACTTACCGATGCAATTGCACGATATAAAAGAGAAAGAGGATATGATGTGTTCTTCCTTACAGGAACGGACGAGCATGGTCAGAAAATTCAGCAGCTTGCTGATGAGCAGGGTATAGAACCGCAGAAATATGTTGACGGTGTTGCAGGCGAAATCCGTGAAATATGGGACCTTATGAACACAAGCTACGATAAGTTCATAAGAACAACAGACGATTATCACGTTAAAGCCGTACAGAGAATTTTCAAAAAATTCTACGACCAGGGCGATATTTATAAAAGTGAATACGAAGGCTGGTACTGTGTACCTTGTGAATCCTTCTTTACAGAAACTCAGCTTGTAGACGGATGCTGTCCGGACTGCGGAAGAAAGGTTGAAAAAACCAAAGAAGAATCTTATTTCTTCAAAATGAGCAAATATCAGGACAAGCTCCTCAAACATATTGAAGAAAATCCTGATTTTATTCAGCCGGAATCACGTAAGCGTGAAATGGTAAACAACTTCCTTAAACCGGGTCTTCAGGACCTTTGTGTTTCAAGAACCTCGTTCAAATGGGGTATACCCGTTGAGTTTGACGATAAACACGTTGTTTATGTATGGATTGACGCCCTTTCAAACTATATCACCGCACTTGGATTTGACGGGGATAAAGGCGGTGACCTTTATAATAAATACTGGCCGGCAGATGTACACGTTATCGGTAAGGATATTCTTCGTTTCCACACAATTTACTGGCCGATTATGCTTATGGCACTGGGACAGCCACTTCCGAAAAAAGTGTTTGGTCATCCGTGGCTTTTGTCCGGAAACGACAAAATGAGTAAATCCAAAGGTAACGTAATGTATGCAGATGACCTTGTAAGACATTTCGGTGTTGATGCAATGAGATATTATCTTCTTTCCGAAATGCCGTTTGCACAGGACGGTACAATAACCTATGAAACAATTATTGCAAGATTTAATTCCGAGCTTGCAAACACACTCGGTAACCTTGTTAACAGAAGTGTTTCAATGGTAAATAAATATTTCGACGGACAGCTTTATAAAAGCGGCGCAGCCGACGGCGTTGATGAAGAGCTTAAAGCAGCTGCGATGGAAGCGGTTAAGCTGACAGAAGAAAAAATGGACGAATACAAAGTGGCGGATGCGCTTGAAGCAATATTCAGCCTTGCCCGCCGCAGTAATAAATATATTGATGAAACAATGCCGTGGTCACTTGCAAAAGATGAAACAGGAAAAGAAAGACTTAAAGCCGTTATGTATAATCTTATTGAATCAATAAGATTTATTGCAGTACTGTTAAAACCGTTTATGCCGTCGGCAAGTGCGGAAATCTTAAAACAGATTAACTGTGAAGATTTAAGCGGATGGGACAGCCTTGCAACATTCGGCGCAGTAGGTGAAATCAAAGTCGGCACTCCGGAAGCCCTTTTTGCAAGAATTGACGAGGCTAAAAAGCTTGAAGAAATTGAAAGCGAAATGACTCCTCCGGCAAAAGACCTTAAGCTTAAAGAAGAAATTTCAATAGAAGATTTTGCAAAACTTGATTTAAGAGTTGCAAAAGTGGTAGCGGCAGAAAAAGTTGAAAAAGCCGATAAACTTTTAAAGCTTACACTTGACCTTGCAGGAAACACAAGAACAATTGTTTCCGGCATTGCAAAAAGCTATAAACCCGAAGATATGGTTGGTAAAAACGTAATTGTTATTGCAAACCTTAAACCTGCAAAAATCCGCGGTGTTGAATCTCACGGCATGCTGCTTGCGGCATCTGACGGAGATGATATTTTAGTCTGCACAACAGATGGTGAAATTGAAAGCGGAACGGCGGTAAGCTGATGATCATTACAATTATAGGTCTGGGACTTATCGGCGGGTCGCTTGCAAAAGCAATAAAATCAAGAACCAAAGGACATACTATATATGCCGTAAACAGAAGTCAGGCAGGAATTGAAACTGCACTTGCCGAGGGAACAATCGCTCTTGGCAGTGATAAGTTCACTTCCGAAATGGCGGATAGTGACATCGTTTTTGTATGCACACCTGCACGTGCATCGGAAAAATGGATTTCCGAAATCGCACCTAAGGTAAAAAAAGGTTGTATAATTACAGATGCGTGTAGCACAAAAACCGAAATATGTGAGTTTGCTGACAGTATAAACGGTGATTTTCGTTTTGTAGGAGGACATCCTATGAGCGGAAGCGAAAAATCGGGATATTCGGCGGCAAATGAAAGCCTTTTTGAAAACACCTATTATATATTCACAAAATCGGCAAAATCGGACGATAAGGCAATTGAAACACTCAAAAATCTTGCGCAGGAAATTGGCGCAATTCCCGTTGCAATGACTCCGCAGGACCATGACCGCGCGGTTGCGGCGGTAAGCCATTTGCCCCACGTTCTTTCTGCGGTGCTTATGAATACTGCGGAAGAACTTGATGACGACGGTAGCGTGCTTAAATTTGCGGCAGGCGGATTTCGTGATGTTACAAGAATTGCGGCATCCGAGCCGGTTATGTGGCGTGATATTACCTTTTCCAATAAAGAAAGTATCATAAATATGGTGGATTTGTTTATTGATAACCTTGAAGCTTTCAAAGAACAAATCAAATCCGGTAAAACGGAAGAGGTTGAAGAGTATTACGCATCAGCAAGGGAAATGCGTACAAAATTGCCTCAGAAAGCGGCGGCACTTGCTCACCGTAATTATGAATGTATTCTTGACGTACCGGACAGAGTCGGTGTTATTGCGCAGATTGCGGTGCTGCTTGGCGATGCGGGTATCAATATGAAAAACATATATGTTTCAAACAGCCGTGAATTTTACGGCGGTGTGCTTGTAATAAGCCTCGGCAGTATGGCTGACCTTGAAAAAGCTAAAAAGCTTTTCAGTGAAAACGGGTTTGAAGTGAAAGGATAAACTATGCTTTTTGATTCACATACCCATCTTGACGACAGAAAGTTTGATTCTGACAGGGATGAGGTAATTAAAGAAATTTTAGAATCCGGTGTTACATATGCACTTAATGCCGGCGCGGATATGGACAGCTCAAGGCGTGCAATAGCACTTTCAAAAAAATATCCGTTTATATATGCTTCTGTGGGTGTGCACCCGTCGGACGCGGCATATATGACAGACGAGGATATTGACGCCCTACGCACACTTGCGCAGGAAGAAAAGGTTGTTGCAATTGGGGAAATCGGTCTTGATTATCATTATGACAATACCGACAAAACGGCACAGAAAAAATGGTTTGACAGACAAATGAGCCTTGCAGCAGAGCTTGAAATGCCGGTTATCATACATGACCGTGAAGCACACGGCGACTGTATGGAAATCCTTGCAAAATATGATTTAACAAAAACGGGCGGCGTGCTTCACTGCTTTTCAGGAAGTGCCGAAATGGCGCGTCAGGCAATAAAAATGGGAATGTACATTTCCTTTGCCGGTCCCTTAACATATAAAAATTCCGTAAACTTAAAGGAAATTGCAAAGGAACTTCCGATGGACAGAATTCTTATTGAAA
>JAFVVU010000143.1 GCA_017502065.1 Clostridia bacterium
GACAAAAGGTCCTTTTTTAAGCGATCTGCTCATTTCTTTTCCTCCTTATATTATTTAGAATGTCTAGATTTAACAATATATTTGTTTGAATGTTTCTTTTTAGAACGTGTGATAAGACCAAGAGCCGGTTTACCCCAAGGAGTAACAGGACTCGGACGTCCGATAGGTGATTTACCTTCACCACCACCGTGCGGATGGTCATTCGGGTTCATTACAACACCGCGGACTGTAGGTCTGATACCCATGTGACGTTTTCTACCGGCTTTACCGATTGAAACGTTTTCATGGTCAATGTTACCTACCTGACCGATTGTTGCTTTACATTCCATTCTGATCATTCTTACTTCGCCGGAAGGAAGTCTTACCTGAGCAAATTTTCCTTCTTTAGCCATAAGCTGTGCGCTGTTACCTGCACTTCTTACAAGCTGTCCACCTTTTCCGGGAACTAATTCAATATTGTGAATAAGTGTACCGGTCGGGATATCTGCGATTGCAAGAGCGTTACCCGGTTTGATATCTGCGCCTTTACCGGATTCAATTACAGTACCAACTGTAAGTCCGTAAGGAGCAAGGATGTATCTTTTTTCACCGTCTTCGTACTGAACAAGTGCAATGTTAGCACTTCTGTTCGGGTCGTACTCAATTGTAAGAACGGTTGCGGGCATATTGTCTTTATCTCTTTTGAAGTCAATAATTCTGTATTTTCTTCTTTCGCCGCCGCCTCTGTGACGAACAGTAATTCTACCGTATGAGTTTCTGCCGGCGTTCTTTTTAACAGGTTCCAAAAGTGACTTTTCAGGAACGTTTGTTGTAATTTCCTCAAAGGTCGAAACTGTCATGAACCTTCTTGCCGGAGAGGTAGGATTATATTTTCTTATAGCCATAATTTTAGTCCTCCTTCTTATGCCATACCGTCGAAGAACTCAATTGTTTTGCTATCTTCTTTAAGAGTTACGATAGCTTTTTTCCAATCAGCTCTTTTACCCATGTTGGCACCCATTCTCTTGTATTTACCAAGAACATTCATTGTGTTTACTGATTCAACCTTTACGCCGTTGAAGAGCTCTTCAATAGCCTGTTTAATCTGGATTTTGTTAGCTCTTTTATCAACTTCAAAGGTGTATTTTTTCTCTTGCATCTGCGCCATACTGTTTTCAGTAACGATAGGTCTTCTGATGATATCATGCGCTGTCATTATGCATACACCTCCTCAATTTTTGCTACTGCATCTTTAGTTACTACCATGCTGTCATATTTAAGGATTGAGTATACATTTAATGTATTAACAAATGTTGTTTCAACACCCTCAATATTTCTTGCAGAGAGATAAATATTATCATTCTTTTCCGGCAGAACTATCAATGCTTTTTTAGCTGCGTTAATGTTTTTAAGCATATCAGCAACTGTTTTTGTTTTGATTTCATCAACTACGATGTTGTCAAGTACGATGATTTCACCACTTTGTACTTTAGCTGAAAGTGCAGACTTCATAGCAAGTCTTTTTACTTTCTTATTTAATGTATATCTGTAGTCACGGGGTTTCGGACCGAGAGCCACGCCGCCGCCTGTCCACTGAGGAGCACGGATGCTACCCTGTCTTGCACGGCCTGTACCTTTCTGTCTCCACGGTTTTCTACCGCCGCCTCTTACTTCAGTGCGAGTTTTTGTGCTCTGTGTACCCTGTCTCTGATTAGCGAGATAGTTTACAACCACCTGATGCAATACAGCTTCATTTACTTCTATTCCGAATACGCCGTCAGCCAAATCCATTGTACCAACGTTTTCTCCGGCCATGTTTAAAATTGCTACGTTAGGCATTGTATATTCCTCCTTTCGGTTAAATTATATATTACTTGCCTGATTTAACTGCATTTTTAATGTAGAGTAATCCGTTTTTCGGACCCGGAACTGCACCTTTAACAAGGATTAAGTTCTTTTCTGCATCAACCTTTGCAACAGCAAGGTTCTGAACAGTTACTCTTACGTTACCGAGATGACCCGGGAGTTTCTTACCTTTACGAACTCTTGACGGGTCGGAGCTTCCGCCCATTGAGCCGACACCTCTGTGGTAACCGGAACCGTGAGTCATAGGTCCTCTGTGAGTATCGTATCTCTTGATTGTTCCTGCAAAACCTTTACCTTTGCTTTTGCCTGTTACGTCTACAACGTCTCCGGCTGCAAAGATATCAGCTTTGATTTCGTCACCTACATTTAAAGAAGAAATGTCGTTTAATCTGAATTCTTTCAAAAATGCTTTGTAGGCTACGCCTGCTTTGTCAAAATGACCTTTCTGCGGTTTGTTCATTTTGCGTTCTGCTTTGTCAGCGAATCCGAGCTGTACAGCTTCGTATCCGTCAGTTTCAGCAGTTTTCTTCTGAACAACAACGCACGGACCTGCTTCAATTACTGTAACGGGGATTAACGCACCGTCTTCGCAAAAGAGCTGAGTCATACCGAGTTTCTTACCCAGAATTGCTTTTTCCATTCTTTCTTTACACCTCCGTTTGGTTATTGGTTGGCCTTTTCGCCAACATGACCGGAAACCTTTTGTTCATGACCAACAAAGTTTTCCTTTGCTTTAAAGCCCTCACGAGCTTTACCTTCTCGCTTAGATAAGCTTGATTTCGATTTCTACGCCTGCCGGCAAATCAAGTCTTTTAAGCGCTTCCACTGTCTTCGGACTCGGAGCGATAATATCGATGAGTCTGTTGTGTGTATGAAGTTCAAACTGTTCTCTGGAATCTTTGTACTTGTGCACCGCTCTTAAGATAGTGATTACTTCCTTCTTTGTGGGAAGTGGTATCGGACCTGAAACTTTAGAACCTGTTCTTTTTGCAGTTTCAACGATTTTTTCCGCTGACTGATCAATTACAGTGTGTTCGTATGCTTTAAGTCTGATTCTCATTTTTGGTGTTGCTGCCATAATGTCGCCTCCTAAATTATTTTTCGCTGTTAGAGTTTTGCGACAACAAAATTCTGCACACTAAGCCGGGTGTGTCATGTTCACCCTTTTTAAAACCCGGTAACGTATTTACATACATTCCGGGCACACAAGCGTAATAGGCCAAGGCGCATTACGCCCGCCGTAATATAAAAAGTTATATTCGCTCTCATTTGTGTACAGTGACTCTGCCGCCCGGTTTAAAATCGGACAAATCTCCGCGGAAATTCCCCACTTTCGTGAAGTGCAACCTCCCGCATCATCGACTGCCGTAAGTCACAGCCTTATTATTATATAATATATAAGGGCAAAATACAATGTGCAAAACGCAGAAAATTAATGCCAATTTTAAAGATATTTTTGTTAAATATCACAACTACTTTTTTGCCGATTTTTTATACTCTTTTGGGGTCACCCCTGCGATTTTTTTAAATGTTTTCGAAAAATAATATGGCGAACCGAAAGAGAGCATATCGGATATTTCACCAAAATTATAATTCTTTTGTCTTATAAGCATTTTTGCTTCCGCAATTTTGAGCATCGTGTAATACTGCATTATTGTATAGTCCGTTACATCCTTGAATATGCTGCAAAGAGAGGTTCTGCCGTAATGCAGATGTTCACAGATTTCTTCAATTGTAACAGTGGAATATATTTTACTTTCAAGATATTCGATAATCTCTTTAACCAGATTATTCTCCATATCCTCTCTGGATGCAAACATGGTTTTGTTCTTTTTCGGGGTTTCCTGATTTCTGATAAGCATAATAAGAAGCTCTTCCATATAAATTTTCACAAGCTGTCTTGTGCCCACAACCTTTGGATCTTCCGATATTTTAAGCCCCGCAGCACTTGGCTGCTCCAAGCGCACAAACGGATGTGTACTTTCATCAATTATATTTGAAATAAGCTTTTTCAGCTTTGCAGGAAGCTTCATTTTGCCCCCTTCAAAAAATTTCATATGTTCGGATTTGCACACAAAAGAAATGATGAATATATTAGCCGGTTTATCCCCACTAACATCGATTGCATGAAACTCGTTAGGTTTATGAAAGAGAATTTCGTTCTCACGAAGAGCAAAGCTTTCATTTTCCGTTGTTACAACAATTTCTCCTTTGTCAACATAAACCATTTCCCAGAAATCGTGTTTTTCCCCTTCAAAATCATAGTCCTTCGCAAGCTCAAGATAATACACCGTTATGATATCCGTTATATTAAATATTGTATCAATTTTGTACATTACATATTGATCCATAATCAATCCCTCTCCTTGCGAACAAAAATATATTTGTGCCGAACAAAATTGTATTGATTTATCAGTCAGTTTATTATATCATTAAATTGTAATAAAATCAATATTATTTTTGAGGTGATTAAAATGTATAAGAACAAAATTGGTACAATAAGAAGACTTATTACGCTTCTTAATGAAGGAGCAGATAAAATCATTGATCTTGGTCTTGAAACCATTCAGCTCAGCTGCTGGGAGCCCGAGCTCTATACTCAGGAAACTGCAGACAAAATCAAAGCAATGCTTGGAGATAAAATCGAAATCACATCTGTATGGGCAGGCTGGACAGGCGGCCCCCGTGACTGGAACGTAATGGACGGTCCATATACACTTGGTATCGTGCCGGAAGCATACCGCGCGCGCAGACTTCAGGAAGTAATTGACGGCGCAAAATTTGCTAAAATGCTTGGTGTTAAAGAGGTTGCAACCCATGTTGGATTTATTCCCGAACAGCCCGCAAGCGAGCTTTACAGAGGCGTTATGCGCAGCATTCGCTACCTTGCGGAAGAGCTTGACAAAATGGGACTGTATTTTAACTTTGAAACGGGTCAGGAAACACCCGTAACGCTTATGCGTATGATTACGGACGTTGATATGCCTAACGTAGGTATTAATCTCGACCCTGCAAACCTTATCATGTACGGAAAAGGCAATCCCATTGACGCCCTCGATATTTTCAAAGGCAAAATCCGTGGTGTACATATCAAAGACGGTGATTATCCGACAGATTTCTACGGTCTTGGTGCTGAACGTGTTGTGGGCGAAGGAACAGTTAACTTTGATGTATTTCTCCCCAAACTTCTTAAACAGGGATATACAGGCGACTTATATATAGAACGTGAAATCAACGGCGACCAGCAGATTGCCGATATCAAGAAAACTATCAGCTATGTAAAAGAATTAATGAAATGAGGAATCCACTATGTTTAAAGTAGGTATTGTCGGATGCGGCGGTGTAGGCAGTATGCACGCCTCCTGCTACGAAGCTCTTGAAGGCGTCAAGCTTGCCGCAGTTGCTTCCACAGATGAGCAGCAGCTTAAAGAAATAGGAGAAAAATATAAAATTAAAACATATTTTTCCGCAAAAGAATTGATTTTTGATCCGGAACTTGATATAATAGATATATGTCTTCCAACCTTTTTGCATACCGAGTATGCAATTATGGCAATGGAAGCTGGTAAAAACGTGTTTATTGAGAAACCGGTCTGCCTCACACCCGAAGAAGCCGATAAACTTCTTGATGCGCAGAAAAGAACCGGTGCAAAGGTACAGGTAGGACACGCAGTTCGTTTCTGGGACGAATATGTATGGCTCAAAAATGCCGTGGAAAATAAAACCTACGGCAATCTTATATCGGTTAATTTCACAAGACTTTCTCCGCTTCCTGCATGGTCATGGAATGACTGGTTCAACGACCATACAAAAAGCGGAAGCATGGCACTTGATATGCATATACACGATACTGATTTTATAAGGTATATGATGAACGCCGAGCCTGACAGCTTCAAAACCTTTGTTACAAGAACAAAAGCAGGTGTTATTGATTACATATCAACATCATATAATTTCGGTGACGTGCTTATATCTGCAGAAGCCTGCTGGGCAATGCCGGGAAACTTCCCGTTCAAATGTGCTTTTACAGCAAGATTTGAAGATGCAACGGCAGTTTTTGATACCGATACATTAACCGTTTATAAATTTGACGGAAGCACTGAACATCCCGAAATGAAAAACAACCTTGGTTCTTCTGCGGATACCGGAATCAACGTTTCAAATCTCGGACCTTATTATAACGAGCTTAAATATTTTATTGATAAATTATCAGCAAACGAACCGATTGAAGTTGCCTCACTTGAAGAGGCGGCAGCTTCACTTAAGCTTGTGTTAAACGAAATACAGTCTGTAGGCGGAGTAAAGATTTAACCAAATTCCATCTCCTCCTGCGGCAATGAAGATATTAAGCTTAAAATGGTAACCCGTTTTAATATAAAATGTATTTAATTTAAGGAGGAAATAAATATGAATGTACTTGCTATAGGATGTCATCCGGACGATATTGAAGTTGCTTGTGCCGGAACAATGGCTAAATATGCAAAAAGAGGTGACAAAGTTATTGTTTGTCATGCCGCTAACGGAAACCTCGGTCACGCTATTATCCAGCCTGACGAACTCCGTGCAATGAGAAGAGAGGAAGCTAAAAACGCAGGCGCTCTTGCAGGAATTGAAGTTATAACCGCAGATATCGACGATTTGACTCCCGAAGCTGCTGATCCGAAACAGCGCGAAAAAATTGTTGATGTTATCAGATATGCAAAACCTGATGTTATTATAACACACAGTCCTAACGACTATATGCCCGACCATACAGCCGTTTCAAAGCTTGTGTTTGATGCATCCTTCTGCGCAAGCGTACCGCACTACGGTAAAGGCACAGAAACAAAGCTCACACCGATTTATTATATGGATACTCTTGCAGGCGTTAACTTCCAGCCGACAGAGTATGTTGATATTTCCGATACAATCGATCTTAAACTCGAAATGCTTGAATGTCACGTAAGCCAGATGAAATGGATGCGCGACCACGACCATATTGATTTTGCAGATTTCGTTAAAACCTGTGCAAAATTCAGAGGCCTCCAGTGCGGCGTGCCGTTTGCTGAAGCATTTACACAGTGTCTCGCATGGCCGAAAATTGTAACAGAGCGTATGCTCCCATAAGGACGGTGCAGTTATGATAGACGTTTCATGTATAGGTATACTTGTTGCCGACGTTATTGCAAAACCCGTTGACGCAATGCCCGCTCCGGGAATGCTTGAAAGAATCGGCTGTATTGAAACATACAGCGGCGGATGTGCTATGAACGCCGGTATCGATATGAGTAAAATCGGTCTTGATATCGCTGTTCTCGGCAAAATCGGTAACGACAGTTTTGGCGCATTCTTAAAAGAAGAGCTTATAAAAAATAACGTTAACGTTGAAGGCCTTTCAGTTGATATGAACAACCAGACATCAGCTTCCGTTGTTTTATCTGCAAGTTCAGGAGAAAGATCTTTCCTCCACTGCGTAGGTGCAAATGCTACATATGATTATGATGACGTTAATTTTGACGTAATTGAAAAATCAAACATTGTTTTCATTGCAGGAACAATGCTTATGGATGCTTTTGACGGCGAGGTTGCCGCAAAGGTACTTAAAAAATCAAAGGAAATGGGCAAGCTTACAGTTCTTGATACTGCATGGGATGCCAAAGGCAGATGGATGGATGTACTTCGTCCGTGTATGCCTTATATCGACGTATTTTTGCCGAGCATTGATGAAGCTATCCAGCTTGCAGGCGGCAAAACCGACCTTAAAGAAATTGCAGATTATTTCTTTGATTGCGGTGTAGGACAGGTTGCAATCAAAAATGGCAAACACGGATGTTATCTTCGCGAATCAGCATCTGCTGAAGGCGTAACCATCCCGTCTTATACAGTAAAAGCCGTTGATACAACCGGTGCCGGGGACAGCTTCTGCGCAGGCTTTATCACAGGTCTTTCCAAAGGCTTCAGCTTTGCTGAATGCGGACGTTTTGCAAATGCAGTAGGCGCGCACTGTGTATCTGCAATGGGTGCATCCACAGGTATCAAACCTATGGCCGACATTCTTAAATTTATGGAGGAAAACAAATGAAAGCAGTAGTTTATGGCGGCGGTAACATAGGAAGAGGATTCCTTGGCCAGCTTCTTTGCGAAAGCGGTTATGAAACCGTGTTTATTGATATCAATCAGGCAATGATTGACCAGATAAACAAAGAAGGCAAATACCCCGTTAAAATAGTATGTAACGAATACCAGAAGGAAATTGAAATAACAAACGTTCGTGCTGTTCATGCAGACGATGCTCCGCAGGAAATCGCAACTGCAGATATTATGTTCACATCAGCAGGCGTTAAGGTTCTCCCCTACATTGCTCCCGTTATCAAGAAAGGTCTTGATATGCGCGGCGGCAAGGGTCTTGATATTATCATCTGCGAAAACCTTATTGCTGCAGATAAATATCTTAAAGAGCTTATCAAACCCGAAACCGACAATATCGGTTTTGTTGAAGCAAGCGTAGGACGTATGGTTCCTGTTATGACAGACGAAATGCGCGAAGGAAATATGTGCAAGGTATGGGTTGAACCGTTCTGCACACTTCCTGTTGATAAAGATGCGTTCAAAAACCCGATTCCTGAAATCAAAGGTATGGTACCAAGCTCTCCGTTTGAATATTATATTCAGAGCAAGCTTTATCTCCACAATATGGGCCATGCAATTGCAGCTTATACAGGAATGAAAAAGGGTTATGAATATATCTGGCAGTCAATGGAAGACGCCGAAATATTTGACCTTGTTAAAAGAGCAATGTACGCTTCATCCGAAGCTCTTGCACTTGAACACGGCAAAGACAAAGCAGAAGTTATTGCATATGCCGATGATTTACTCTTCAGATTTAAAAACAAATTCCTCGGTGATACAACAAAACGTGTTGGCAGAGAAACTTCCCGTAAACTTATGCCGAACGACAGACTTCTCGGCGCACTTACACTTTGCCAGAAACACGGCATAAAAGCCGATGCAATCAAGGAAGGTATTGTTGCCGCTCTTGATTTCTTATACGAAGCGTAATAAAATAAAATTATATATAACTTGAAAGGAACTGGTGAAAACTATGGATTTTTTAAGCACAGTTAAAGGTTCACTTTGCGAAAACTTCTTCCCGAAGGGATGGGACCTTGCAAAAATTGACGCTTGCTGCGAAAAAGGCGTTGAAAGAGAAGCATTCTGGAATGACAAATTTACTCCTGTTGAATGCGAAAACTTAGGCGATTTTGACACACTTATGGGTCACGAAATCGCAATGCAGATTAAAGCTGCGCGCGACAGAGGCGAAAAGCTTGCTATGATTCTTCCCGTTGGCCCGATGGGAATGTACAAATGGGCAGTTTACTTCCTTAAAGAATGGAACGTTAAATGTGACCACGTTTACACATTTAACATGGATGAATGGTCCGACAGCGAAGGAAACACACTTCCAAACTCTGACCCGGCATCATTCGAATACAGCATGAAAGAAGCATTCTTCAATAAACTCGGCGACCTTACAATTCCGGAAAGCCAGAGAAACTTTGCTTCTAAAACAAATCTTCCTACATATCCTGAAAAAATTGCTGCTCTCAAAGCTGAAGGCGCAAAACTCGTACTCGTTTACGGTATCGGTCGTGCTTGCCACATTGCTTTCTGGGAACCGCATTTTGCAGATGAATTTGAAACAGTTGAAGAATGGAAACAGCAGTGCTACCGTATCGGTGCAAAGCTTAATCCGATGACAATTGAACAGAACGCTATCACAAGCTTCAAGAGCAGAACAACTCTTGTACCTTGCAGAGCTAACAC
>JAFVVU010000144.1 GCA_017502065.1 Clostridia bacterium
AAGTTAATTTCAATATACTTTTAATGTATATTTGTCAAAAATATGTCAAAATATATAAATATATATATTAAGACTTGAAAATTTTACAATTTTGTTGTAAAATATATCAGATAAATATTAGAGAGGTGTAAAAATAATGTTAAACAAAAAAACTGTTGAAGACATTTCCCTTAACGGTAAAAAAGTACTCGTAAGATGCGACTTTAACGTTCCCCTTGATGAGAACAAAAACATTACGGACGAAAACCGTATTGTAGGCGCTCTTCCCACAATCAAATATTTAATGGCTAACAATGCTAAAATAGTATTGTGTTCACACCTTGGCAGACCCAAGGGAGAATTCAATATGAAATACAGTCTTGCTCCTGTTGCAACAAGACTTTCCGAATTACTCGGCGTTAATGTTGTAATGGCAAAAGACGTTATTGGTGACAGTGCAAAAGAAGCTGTTGCAAACTTAAAAGAAGGCGAAATCGTTCTTCTTGAAAACGTTCGTTTCCACGCTGAAGAAGAAAAGAATGATCCTGATTTCGCAAAAGCTCTTGCTTCTTTCGGTGAAGTATTCGTAAACGATGCTTTCGGTACAGCTCACAGAGCACATGCATCAACAGCAGGTGTTGCTGATTATTTACCGGCAGTTTCCGGATATCTTATCAAAAAAGAAATTGATTTCCTCGGAAATGCTGTTTCAAATCCGGAAAGACCATTCCTTGCTATTCTTGGTTGAGCTAAAGTAAAAGATAAAATCGGTGTTATCAACTCTCTTCTTGACAAAGTTGACGATATTATCATCGGTGGCGGTATGGCTTACACATTTATGAAAGCTATGGGCGGCAACATCGGTAACTCACTTTGCGATAACGAAAGACTTGACTACTGTCTTGAAATAATGGCAAAAGCTAAAGAAAAAGGTGTTAACCTTCTTCTCCCCTGTGATACTGTAATTGCTGACAACTTCAGCAACGATGCTAACACAAAAGTAGCCAAAGCAGGCGAGATTGAAGACGGCTGGGAAGGTCTTGACATCGGACCGGAAACAATTGAAAAATTCAAAGAAACAATTCTTAAAGCAAAAACAATCGTTTGGAACGGACCTATGGGCGTATTCGAAATGCCTACATTTGCTAAAGGTACAGTTTCTGTTGCAGAATTTGTTGCTGCAGCTGATGCTACAACAATCATCGGTGGTGGTGATTCCGCAGCTGCTGTTGAACAGCTTGGTTTTGCAGACAAAATGAGCCATATTTCAACAGGTGGCGGCGCAAGCCTTGAATTCCTTGAAGGTCTTGAACTTCCGGGTATTGCTTGCTTAGAAGACAAATAATAAGGGGTCGAACAAATTGAGAAAAAAAGTTATTGCAGGAAACTGGAAAATGAATAAAACTCCCGATGAGGGAATCAAACTTATAAACGGCATTAAAACTGCTGCAAACGCGTCAACTTGCGAAGTTGTTGTTTGCACACCATTCGTTGCTCTCCCCGCTGCAGTTAGTGCAGCGGAAGGCAGCAAAATCGGTGTTGGTGCACAGAATCTTCACTTTGAAGACAGTGGTGCTTACACAGGTGAAGTTTCAGCCGATATGCTGAATAGCGTTGGCGTAAAATATGTTGTTATCGGTCACTCCGAAAGACGTGAATATTTTGCAGAAACTGACGAAACAGTAAACAAAAAGACAATCAAAGCTCTTGAAAAAGGAATTACTCCTATTGTTTGCTGTGGTGAATCTCTTGAGCAGAGAGAAAACGGCATTACATTTGAACATATTGCAATGCAGATTAAGCTCGCTATGAAATCTATATCCGCAGCTGACGCTTGCAAAGTAATTATTGCTTATGAACCTATCTGGGCAATCGGTACAGGTCGTACAGCTACAGATGAACAGGCAAATGAAGTTTGCGCAGCAATCAGAAAAACTCTTGCATCAATCTACGATGAAAAAACTGCCGATACAATCAGAATTCTTTACGGTGGCAGCATGAATGCAAAAAATGC
>JAFVVU010000145.1 GCA_017502065.1 Clostridia bacterium
ACAACAATTGTATCAGACATACTGAGCGCTTCTTCCTGGTCATGTGTTACGAAAACAAATGTAATTCCGGTACTCTGCTGAATTTTTTTAAGTTCCTGCTGCATATCCTTACGCAATTTTAAATCAAGTGCGCCAAGCGGTTCATCAAGCAGAAGAACACGCGGATGGCTTATAAGCGCACGGGCAATGGCAACACGCTGCTGCTGACCGCCTGACAGACTTGTTACGCTACGGTTTGCAAAATTGCCAAGCATAACAAGGCTCAGCATTTCATTTACTTTTTTATTTATTTCATCTTTCGGCACCTTACGTTCACGAAGCGGAAATGCAACGTTTTCAAACACGTTAAGGTGCGGAAAAAGAGCATATTTCTGGAACACTGTATTTACATGACGTTTGTGCGGGGGCACGTCATTAATACGCTCGCCAAGAAAAATAATATCGCCTTCATCAGGTTGTTCAAATCCGCCTATCATACGAAGAAGAGTTGTTTTACCGCATCCCGACGGACCGAGAAGTGTAATAAACTCGTTGTCGTTTATGTAAAGGCTGATGTCGTTAAGGACACCTTCCCCGTCAAATGATTTGGATATGTTTTTAAGTTCTATAATTTTTTTCATATCTTTGTCCCCCAAACAAAAAAGCGATATACTGCTTGGCTGCAGCATACCGCTTGTAAAAACGAACAGAAAACGCCTTTATATAAAAGGACTCATTCGTATCTCAATGGGTTTGAGAGTTTATATAGCAAAGATTACTTTTACTACTCTTATTGACCATTTCACAAGTTATATGCCACGCCGGCACCGGTTTATAGTAACCAACTTATAAAACTTGAGCTTTTAACTCAATCAACAAGGCAACAGAAGTTGCCAACCGCAAAATGCGGTCTTCGGCATTTGACCCGGCTGTCCGTATGGCCTTAGCCGATTTTCACCGGCGGTCATTATCTTGCTTCGGAAAACTCTTTCCGATTGAGATCTTATTAAGTATAACACGTTTTGACCTTTTTGTCAATAATTTTTATATGTTTTATTATGCATTTGCGGCATGGTCTTTGTGCGCCTTTGTTATTGAAAATTGCATTGCAAAAGCTGTAGCTATAATTATCACGCAGCATACACAAACAAAAATATTGTAGTTACCCATAATATCAAAACACAAATTCGCAACAGGTGCACCTACAGCATATCCTGCGGTATTTACCGAGGCAAAAACACCAAGTGCTTTATTAAAGTTATTTTCTCCTGCAAACTCACGTGCATAAAGCGGAAGCATTACCGTTTCAAGCGGAAGTGCAAACGACGAAATAATTCCATATGCCATAGCCGCAATTTTCCCCGCTGATGACGGGCCGGAACAAAGAAGCAGTACCATTGCAAATAAGGATGCAATAAAACAAATCATTGATGTCTTTTTAATACCGACACGGTCATATATAAATCCCGTACTGAACTTACTTACAGTAAGCACAAGCGAATGCACACTAAGCACAGTAGCAACGTATGAGCTGTGAATCCCCGCATCCTTAAACAACGGTGCAGCTATTCCACTTACCCCCTGAAGAATCATACCCGTAAAGAATATGCCAACAGTACCAACATAAAAATATCCTTTTTTTAATATTGCCGCCTGCGCGCTCTTATCCAAAGATTTTTCGGATTGTTTAACTTCTGCCACTTCTTCATTTTTATTCGGATGATTTTTGAAAAATATCAGCATTATCACTGCAACCGCAAGTAATATCGTCGCTACAAATCTGTAGGAAT
>JAFVVU010000146.1 GCA_017502065.1 Clostridia bacterium
CATCAAAAAAAGAGTTGAGGATTTTATATTTTTCTTAAGCGAAAACGAGGTCCTTCCCGGCACGCTTTTTGATGTTGTTTCGGATTCTCTTGAAGATACGGGCGAATTAAAATCCCCGAAAGGGGAAAAGAAATTAAAAAAAGTAGTATGAAAAAAAGCGGCAAATGCCGCTTTTTTAATGCACGAAGTGCAATTCATGTTGCGCCTCGCGCAACAATTCATGGCAAAGCCAATTCACGATAACGAAGTTATCAATTCATTAAGCAGAATAAAAAAACCGCAAGCAATGCTTGCGGAATTTTTTTACTCTACTTCGGAAATATCAATTGTTCTTACGTGCTTCGTGTGTACCCATTCAGTCTTATTCTTATCAATTACACCAAGGATTGTAATCGGAATCCAGGTGAGTGAATAAATTCCGTATGTCAGGTAACACCAGAACAGTTTAAAGTTAAACTCGCGTTTTTCGTAGGTTATGATTGCAGGTATATACAGCATCGATACCGCACTGATTATTGCAAAGAGTGCATCATTATCAACCGCCATCCATATCTGGAAGAATCCGATATTTCCTTCGGGGAAAAGCACCTGAAGGTAGCTTGCAATAAGAATTACTGCCATTGCAAGAGTTTTTATGGGATTCATTGTATAGATTGCGCAGTCAAATGCTGACCAGTCTTTATCGCGGAATGCTTTTTTAAGAAGCTTTATTGCAAATCTTGACTGAACGTCTGCATGACCCTGCATCCATCTTTTTCTCTGACGCCATGACTGCCAGAACCCAAGCGGCTTTTCGTCAAATACCTTTGCATGATGCGCCCAGCCGACTTTTTCGCCGTTGAGTGCAAGTTTTGCCGTGAATTCCATATCTTCAGTAAGACAGGTTGCGCCCCAGCCAAGCTCTTTAAGAAGCTCAACATCAACCGAGAAACCTGTTCCCGAAAGCTGACATGTCATATTGATATTATAACGCGCCTGCTGGAAAATCTTGCCAATCATCCAGAAAGATACGCTGTATGCTGTGCTTATCCATGAATCGTACGGGTTTTTACTTTCGATATTACCCTGAACAACCCTGAAGCCTTTGTTATGCTGTGCATTTATTTCGCGCAGGAAGTTTTTTGAAACAACGTTGTCAGCGTCAAAAATACAGATAGAATCAAATTTTTCTTCCATATTGAATATTTTGTCAAACATCCATTCAAGCGCATAGCCTTTACCACGAAGCTCTTTGTTTGTACGTTCAAACACCTCTGCTCCTGCCTCACGTGCATTTTCTGCAGTTTTATCGTCGCAGTTGTCAGCGATAACGAAAATTTTATATTTATCCTTATCGTAGTCAAGCGCTTTTAAGCTTTCTACCATATATTTAATAACGGCTTCCTCGTTATGTGCCGCTACAAGAAGCGCATATTTATGGTCTTTATTTTTAACATCGGGCAATTCCTTTTTAGGAATAAACGCAAAAAGCGAAATTATTGCATAATAAAGCGTAAGTGCCCAGGATACAACCTGAAGAACAATACTTAGGAAATATATCAAAGCTGTGCCGAATTCCATTACAAAATCCTCCTTGCTTAGTTTTATTCATACGAAATCAGTATTATCATACACCTTTTTTCTCCTTTTTGCAATAGATTTTTAAAAAATAGTCAATTATGTACAAATAAATACAAATTTCTCTTTGCAAATTTGTATTTATATAGTATAATATATGTATACAATCAAAATGAGGTATGGTTTATGGCTAAATCAAAGTCTTCTACAGTATATATATGTAATGAATGCGGTGCCGAATCATCCAAATGGATGGGCAGATGCTCCGCCTGCGGCACATGGAATTCCATGGTTGAGTTTGCGGCGGCTCCTGCATCAAAATCGGCAGGATCAAAACCCGCAGTTATAAAAAAACTTGCGCAGGTTGAAATTAAAGAAAACGTCCGCATTTCAACAGGTATTGCCGAGTTTGACCGTCCGCTCGGCGGCGGAATTGTGCCCGGCAGTCTTATTCTTGTAGGGGGCGACCCCGGAATCGGCAAATCCACGCTTGTGCTTCAGGCGGCGGAAGGTCTTGCATCAGGCAAAAACGTGCTTTATGTTTCGGGCGAAGAATCCGAATCGCAGATAAAGATGCGCGCCGACAGACTGGGTGTTTCGGGTGAAAATTTGTTTTTCCTTTCGCATACCGATATTGACGAAATTATTGCCGCGGCAAAAAATGCAGATACCGAAATCCTTATTATAGATTCCGTGCAGACAATGCAGTCCCTGTCCTCATCGGGATATGCCGGAAGTGCCTCGCAGATAAGAAACTGCTGTATGCTCCTTATGGAGTTTGCAAAAACAAATAATGTTTCGGTTATAATAATCGGGCACGTCACAAAAGACGGTGCCATTGCCGGACCGAAAATTCTTGAACATATGGTTGACAGTGTGCTTTATTTCGAAGGCGAGCGTATGCAGACATACCGAATTCTTCGTGCAGTAAAAAACAGGTTTGGTTCAACCAACGAAATCGGCGTGTTTGAAATGCACGAGGACGGACTTTCCGGAGTTGAAAATCCGTCGCATATGATGCTTTCGGGCAGAAAAACCGGCGCTGCCGGAAGTGCGGCTCTTTGCGCTGTTGAAGGAACCCGTGCAATCCTTGCTGAGCTTCAGGTGCTTGTTACGCCAACGGTTTTCGGCACTCCGCGCCGTATGTGCGCAGGTCTTGATTATAACCGTATGGTTATGCTGCTTGCGGTAATTGAAAAAAATCTTGATATTTCCCTTGGCAACAAGGATATTTACATAAACGTTGCAGGCGGAATGAAGGTGGGCGAAACTGCCGCTGATCTGCCGCTTGCCGTTGCTATCGTATCAGCGGTTAAGGATAAACCCGTCAAACCCGGTGTTGCCGCTATCGGCGAAATCGGTCTTACGGGCGAAATGCGGTTTGCATCTCATATTGACAAGCGACTTGCAGAGCTTGAAAAAATGGGATTTACAGACTGTATTGTGCCGAAAGCAAACTCGCCGCTGCATTATAATGGCAAAATAAATGTGCACTTTGCCGATACAATCGGCGACATCTCGAAACTAGGAAGTGTTCTTTATGGATAAAATTGTTATGCGGTCCTA
>JAFVVU010000147.1 GCA_017502065.1 Clostridia bacterium
CCTGTGTTTCTTCTTCTGTCATTTTTTGCGGTCATTATCATAATAAGACCGACAAGTGCAAGAATCGGTGTGAATGAGCTTGGTTTAAGAAGCTCAAGAATAAAGCCTGCACCGTCAGGAATGTCGGTTGTTGTAAGGAGCCACGCCGTTACTGTTGTACCGATGTTTGCACCCATAATAATGCTTATTGTCTGGCCAAGCTTCATAATACCCGAGTTTACAAAACCGACAAGCATAACCGTTGTTGCGGATGATGACTGAATAACAGCTGTTACGCCAAGCCCGAGCAAAAGGCCTTTCCAACGTGCTGATGTAAGCCTTGCAAGAATTGATTCAAGCTTGCCGCCTGCAAGCTTTTTAAGTCCGTCGCCCATAAGGTCCATACCGTAAAGAAACAGGGCAAGACCGCCTATCAAGCTTAAAATGCTGAAAAAATATTCCATATTCTCCTCCTGTTTTTTTAAATCCTTTTATTCTATTTCAAAAACACCTAAAAGCGGACAGTGGTCCGAAGAATTAAGGGCTTTTTCCGAAGTAAGTATTTCAAATTTCTTTGCTTTGATTTTATCGTTGCCGTAAACAAGTATAAAGTCAAGGTCACAATATGGAAGTGCATCCGGTTTGTTTACATATATCCCCTTTTCCTGATCAAGCACCGGATAATCATGATATGTATATCCGTCTGTTGTTTCTTCTGCCATATATCTGAAATCCTTAAATCCGATTTCCAACGTGTACTGGTATGGGGCATCTCCCGTTTCTGCATTTCTGCCGCTGTTAAAATCACCGCTGATAACAACAGGAACGCCATACTTTTCTACTATATAATCACAAGCTTCTTTAAGCTCATTTGCATTCTGTTTTCTCTGCCGTGTGTCAATATCTCCACGGGCTTTAAACCAGAAATGTGTTGATGCAATTGCAATTTTTTCGCCTGTCTGTTTATCTTCAAACACGCCCCACGAAAGTGTTTTTGAATTTACGTCGTTAAATCCTGTATATACATGATACTGCGCTTCAAGCACATTATATTTTTCTTTTTTGTAGAAAACCGGTGTATAGTTCACTCCCGCTTTTTCGGGACAAACCTCCGCATACTTATCGCTCATAAGCACCGGAAGCGGATGCTCTGCAGCCCTGCATGTATTTGGACCACATTCCTGAAATGTACAGAAATCCGCATCGAACTCCTCTACCATTGAACGTATAAGTATATTACGATTATCAATCGGGTTAACATTCCATACGTTCTGGTCGTAAAGCTTAATCATAATATCGTCTCCTTCACACTATTTCCCATTTTATAATAATTATAGCACATCTTTCAATAGGTTTCAATAATTATTATCTGCACAAATTTTACGTTTTTGCTTTTCTATTTTTGTATTATATGACATTTTTTGCTCAAAACTATTGCAAAGTATATATGTTTTATGATATTATTTATGTATTGTAATAATAATGGGGTATTTTTTACATTAGATACAGAAAGGGCGATATTTATGAAAAAGATTTATGAAGGTAAAACAAAAGACGTTTACAGTCTTGACAACGGAAACGTACTTTTGAAATTCAAAGACGACTGCACCGGTAAAGACGGCGTGTTTGACCCGGGTGAAAACAGCGTTGGTCTTACTATTGAAGGCATAGGTAAAGAAAACCTCCGCACATCCGTATATTATTTTGATCTTCTTAAAGAAGCAGGAATTAAAACACACTATGTTTCGGCAAATATTGACGAAGCAACAATGGAAGTTCTTCCGGCAACTGTTTTCGGTCACGGTCTTGAAGTTATCTGCCGCCTTGTTGCAACAGGAAGTTTCATCCGCAGATACGGCGAATATATTGAAGACGGCACTGCCCTCCCCGGCGGATACGTTGAATGTACATTTAAAAATGACGAAAAGGGCGATCCGCTCGTAACAGGCGAAGGTCTTGCAGCTCTTGGTGTTATGTCTCCTGAAATGTTTGAAAGCATGAAAGAGCAGACACTTAAAATCACAAAAATTGTTGCTGACGACCTTAAAACAATCGGCCTTGATTTGTGGGATATCAAATTTGAATTTGGTTACAACAACGGTGAAGTAATTCTTATTGACGAAATCGCTTCCGGAAATATGCGCGTATATAAAGGCGACAAAATTGTTGAACCGGTTGAACTCACAAAATTAATTCTCAACAGATAAGTTTATACAAAAAACAAATCCGCAGTTTTTACTGCGGATTTTATTTTTTAATCTTCCCAGGTTATTTCAATTACGATAGGCTCGGATACATATTCATCTGCAGGGATTTCCTGAACATGAATATAAAGTCTGTCCTTACCTTTTTCATTATCTGCCGGATAGTTTCTTTCAAGAAGCTCGAACTTAAACGGCAGGTCCTTGCCGCTATTCATAAGTCTTATTCTTTCCGGGTTTGCCGGCCAGTTATATATCTGAATGGAGCTTGATGTAAGACCATGGAAGAAATGCATATATGTTTTTCCGTCTTTTTTATTTATAACAACATCACTTATATCGGTTATACCAAACTTGTGCGGCTCTTCCTCGTGATTTTCAAGGCATCCTTCCATACGGTTGTACCAGTCGCCCACTTTTTTGATTCTGTCAACAGCTTTTGCAGGAATTTCGCCTGTCGGCATCGGACCTACGTTAAGCAGATAGCTTCCGCCCATTGCCATAACACGGTCAATTGTTTGTGTAAGATAACGGATTGTGTGATAATCTTCGTCTTTTCGGTATCCCCATGCCTGGTTTCCCACGCTGTCACAAGCTTCTGTCATTTTATCAAAACGTGCCTGTTCATAGTGTGACTGACGTTCCGGAGTTGAAAAATCGCCCTCGTCATAGCCGCGGTCGTTAATGAAAATTCCCGGCTGAAGCTCTCTTATAAGCTCATTGATGCTTCTGTCTTCAACTTTCGGCGGAATATCCCAGAACCATGTATAGATTTTGCCGTAGTTTGTACAAAGCTCTTTTATCTGCTCCTTTATGTATTCTCTGTAAGCCTCATTATTAGGCTCTTTATCCTGGTTTTTTGCCGCTTCCTGATGGCTCGATTTTGGGTTATACCCAAATTCGTGATGCCAGTCGGGATTTGAATAATATAACGAAAGAAGCATTCCCTGCTTTTCACATTCTTCAGCAAGCTCTTTAAGCACGTCCTTGCCATAAGGAGTGTTCATTACATTATAATCCGACTGCTTTGTGTCCCACATACAGAATCCGTCGTGGTGCTTTGTTGTGAAACAGATATATTTCATTCCTGCTTCTTTTGCAAGGCGCACCCATTTTTTCGGACTGTATTTTTTGGGATTGAATTTATGCATAAGCGCTTCATATTCAGCATGCGGCACTTCATCCCACATAAGCGTCTGCTCATGCTTTTCAAGAAGTGAATAAATCCCCCAGTGTATAAACATACCAAGTTTGTTGTTAAGCATCTTTTACCTCTCCTTTAACACCCTTTTTTCATAATTATACACTTGTTTTCAAAATAAAACTTGTACTTTAATGGTCAAAAGTATGACAATATTCACTTTTTACTTATTATTTTATATGCGACAATAATTACTGCGCCAATAACCGCCGCACCGCCAACAATCCACCACCCGAAATCAGTATCGGATTTTGGAGGTTCCGGAGACATCTGCATAACAACTGCCGTTTCGGTGCGCTCTTTCTCTGCTTCGGCATAAACTCCGTTATTTAGATTATCCTCAAGACGCTGCACCATAGGGAAATGTGAATTTTTCAGCTTGAATTTATCGCCGTTTCTTTCTTCAATTTCACACAGATAGAAATTAATTTCATCAAAATATGCAAACAGATATTCCGTATCGGGAAGAGATTCTATTGCACCGTCACATCCGTCATAAGTTTGAGGAATGCCGATTTCAACATCGCCTTTTATTCTCTCTGTAGGAACTACCGTTATGCTGTCAATATCAAAATACGGAGCATTAGGTGTTTCAATAATTGTAAATTCCTCAACCTTGCCAACAAACAGTTTTGAATCCTCTTGCGAAAGTAAATCTTCAGGGATTGACCCTGCAAATGCTGTAACAGATACTATCAGCAAAATCAGTATTAAACAAATAATCTTTTTCATTAATCCCAATCCTCCTGATTTGCAGGCACCCACTCTTCGCCTTTCGGATTTGCATTGGTGTAAAACATTGTCTTACCGTTTTCGTCAACCACCTTAAACTGATAGTTGCCGTCTTTTGGCATAAGATATTCCGCTTTATATATTTCATAATGCGGACTTCCGCTTTCACGTGCCTCAATTATGTATTCCACGGTATCGGGGTCCTTATCGTAGTTTTTATCCACCTTTGTATAGTTAAATGTTGCTTCGTTTCCGTTTTGCTGCCAGTTTGAAATCCTGAGGTCAAGGATTTCATAATTCGGCGAATATATCCTGTAAAATGCACTGTGAAGATGCCCTTTTGCACTTTCATAAAGCGGCGACATTTTAAATTCAAAGCTTGTCAGCATCATATCTATATCCGCTTCCGAAAATGCATCTGTTTTAAAGAACAGCACAACATACATATCCGGTTTATC
>JAFVVU010000148.1 GCA_017502065.1 Clostridia bacterium
AATCAGTAAGCAGGCTGCTAAGACAGAAGAGTATAAAAAGATAGTAGCAGACAGAAAGGAAAATGGTTTTCAAATTGTAAAATATACAGAAAAACAGGCTTTTCACGAAAATGTTTCAGAAGAAAATGTTATAAAACGATGTGTGGAATTGATAGATGGACATTTCAGACAGGTAAATGGAATGTCTGTTAGTGAAGAACATATGATTATGATTTCTAAAAAGGGAGCCAGCACTTATAAAGTGAAAAAAAAGGCTGTGGATACCGTAACACAAATAAATATATGCCCGTCCACCCGGTTCGTACATTATTTTTGTTCGATTGGTTTTGCCTTTATGCGCATGACACGCAGTATCCTCTTCGCCAAAATAGCACTCTGTTTCGGTAATCCTGCATTTGATTATCGTATTACCGATTTTTCTGCATATAAGCTTTCCCAAAAGCAGGGGAGCAAGCTCTGTAGCATGACCATTATAAAAATCTTCGGTAAGCCTCATTACATCACCTGTACATAGAATTTTCGTGTTCGTGGACCGTCAAATTCGCAGAAATAAATGCCCTGCCATGTACCCAGCAGAAGACGCCCGTTCCTTATAATAACAGTGCTGCTGGCGCCGACACAGCTTGCTTTAAGATGTGCAGATGAATTGCCTTCCATATGGCGAAACTCCGGTCTGTCAGGAAACGCCTTATCAAGTCCGAGCAGCATATCACGAACAACGTCGGGGTCGGCATTTTCATTGATTGTAATACCGGCTGTTGTGTGCGGACAAAAAACAGTGCAAAGACCGTCTGTTATTCCGCTTTCGGCAACTGCTTCACGGACGTATGAAGTTATATTGTAAAAATTCTGTCGTTCTGTAGATAATTTATATTCTTTAAGCATAAGTTGCTCCTTAAATTTATTATAACTCAATTATAGCAAAATGGGAGTAAATAGTCAATAAACATAAAAAAAGACCGGGCATTTTGCCCGGTCTTATATTTTTGTGTATTACACACCAAGTTTTGCTCTGCGGAGTTTTTCACCGTCAGTAAAGTTGTGTGTAGCTGTGTATCCCGGAATCGGAAGGATTCTTTCGTTGATTGCATCAATAATCCAATCAGCCTGTGGGAAGAAGTGTTTTTCAAGTTCGAAAGCAGGAGTAATCCAGTTTCTTGAACCAACAACAACCGGAGGCGCATCGAGGTAATCGAATGCAAGATCAGTGATGTTGGAAGCAAATTCTTTAAGGATTGAAGAACGTTCGCAAGCGTCACTTGCAAGAACGATTTTACCTGTTTTCTTAACAGATTCAATTACGAGATCGTAGTTGAACGGAACAACGCTTCTTGCGTCAATAACTTCAGCAGAAATTCCGTATTTTTCCTGGAGTTCATCAGCAGCTTTAAGAGCTGTGCAAAGCGTAGAACCAACAGTAAGGATTGTGATATCGTTACCTTTACGTTTGATGTCCGGTTCACCGATCGGAATTTCGTAATATTCTTCAGGAACGCCGCCTTCGTGGAACTGTTCACCAACATCGTAGATTCTCTGACTTTCGAAGCAGATAACAGGGTCTGTACCGTTAAGAGCTGCGTTCATAAGACCTTTTGCATCGTACGGAGTTGTTGGGAATATAGCTTTGAGTCCCGGAATGTGAGAAACAAGAGCTGTCCAGTCCTGAGAGTGCTGTGCACCGTATTTTGAACCAACAGAAACACGGAGAACAACAGGCATTTTGAGAAGACCTGCACTCATTGACTGCCATTTAGCGAGCTGGTTGAAAACTTCGTCACCTGCGCATCCGAGGAAGTCACAGTACATAAGTTCAACAACTGCACGTCCGCCTGCCATTGCATAACCAACTGCAGAACCAACGATAGCTGCTTCGGAAATAGGTGAGTTAAAGAGTCTGTGGTAAGGAATTGCTTCTGTAAGTCCTCTGTAAACAGCGTAAGCGCCGCCCCAGTCTCTTACGTCTTCACCATAGCTGATGAGAGTAGGATCTTTGTAGTATCTGTCAATGATAGCTTCAAATAAAGCATCTCTGAGCTGGAATACTTTGTTTTTGGAAACAGGTTTGCCGTTTGCATCAAATGCAAAACGTTCTTTTTTAGCAATCTGCTGTACTCTCGGGTTTTCTTCCATCGGCATAAGCACATCGCAAGGTCTGTCTTCCATTTTTTCAATTGACTGATTTGAGAGCATAATGCTTTCAATCTGGTCAGGAACTGCATAAAGGTCCATACGCGGTGAAATTGTTTCATCGGATGCCATTTTGCAGGTTTTTGTAATAAGGTTAGTAACGTATTCACCGATTTCTGTGAACTGCTCTTCTTTAGCAACACCTGCTTCGATGAGCTTGTTCTTGTAAGCGATGAGTGAATCCTGTTCCTGCCATGCTTCCACTTCTTCTTTTGTTCTGTAAGTCATAGCATCTGACGGAGAGTGTCCTGTGTATCTGTATGTAAGTGTATCCATAAGAACAGGGCCTTTTTTCTCTTTAAGAACCTTAATTTTACGACGCATAGCATCAATAACAGCGAGCGGGTTGTAACCGTCAACACGTTCAGCGTGGAGCTGTTCAGGGTTAACACCTGCACCAACTCTTGCGAGGATGTTGTAAGGCATTGTTTCACCACATGTCTGTCCACCCATACCGTAAAGGTTGTTAAAGAAGTTAAAGATAATCGGAAGTCCGCCTTTGTGAGCGTCATCCCAAAGCTGTTTATACTGGTCCATAGAACCGAACATCATAGCTTCCCAAACCGGACCACGACCCATAGAACCGTCACCGATGTTGGATACTACGATACCGTTCTTTTCGTTAACTTTTTTGAAGAGTGCAGCACCTGTTGCGATTGTAGCACTACCACCAACGATAGCGTTGTTCGGGTAGATACCAAAAGGCAGGAAGAATGCGTGCATGGAACCGCCAAGACCTTTGTGGAAACCGGTTTCACGAGCGAAAATTTCAGCAAGTGCACCGTATACAAGGAAGTCGATAGCAAGTTCTTTTACAGATTTCTGTTTGTCTTCAACAACTTTAAGAGTTTTACCACCAAGGAAGTTTTCCATGATTTCGTAAAGTTCTTTGTCGTCGAGTTTTTCAATTGTGGAAAGACCTTTTGCAAGGATTTCACCGTGGCTTCTGTGTGAACCGAAGATGTAGTCATCTTTGCCGAGCAAATATGCCTGACCTACGGAAGAAGCTTCCTGACCCATTGAAAGATGGGCAGGACCCGGGTTGTTATAGCTTACGCCATTGTATTCACTTGTTGTTTTGATAGCGTAAAGCATTGTTTCAAATTCACGGATAATTGCCATATCACGGTAGATACGAACAAAATCTTCATTTGAAAAGTTTTTCATTTCCTGTTTGATGGTCTTTTTGTACTGGTTAACAGGGATGTTTTCAAATTCAACATAACCCGGAGCTCTCAGCACATTAGGATCCATATACTGGCTTTTTGGCATTTTACATTACCCCTTTTCTTAAATTTGGAATATACCCTCTCTTAAAATCTCACAAACTGTGGGATGAGGGAAAATAATTTCTTTAATATCTTCAACACGCATCTGTGTTTCGATCATAATACCTGCACCGAAGATAATTTCGGATGCATAGCTGCCGATCATGTGAGCACCGATAAGGTTGCGGTGTTTCTTGTCAACAAGAACCTTGCAAATACCGTTGCCACCTTCATTTTCAGCAACATATCTTCCTGAATAGTTCATTGTAAGGTTAGCTACTTCGTAGTCGATACCAGCTTCTTTAGCAGCATCTTCTGTCATACCAACACTACCAACTTCAGGATTTGTATAGATAACTGAAGGAACTGCATCATAACGCATAATGTCTTTTTTGCCGAGAATGTTGTTAACGGCAACTTCAGCTTCGCGATAAGCAACGTGAGCGAGCATATAAACGCCGTTTACGTCACCTGCAGCATAAACACCTGCAACGTTTGTTTTGCAGTATCTGTCTGTTACGATATGGCCTCTTTC
>JAFVVU010000149.1 GCA_017502065.1 Clostridia bacterium
ATTTGACCCGAATGATCCTCATGCATATCCTACAGAAATAAGAGAACTTAAAAACATTAAAATTACAGGAAAAGGAACTGCAGTTCTTGAAGGTCCTGATGTGAATAAAAAAGGCAGACATCCTTATTTTGCCGGAAACGAAGGAAACTGGAGTTTCCAAAAGGAAATTCAGGAAATGACGGGAGACTACTGGGGATATAAAACACATCATATTGACATTGCACGCTGTGACGGATTTGAAGTATCAGGGCTTACGATCAAAAAAACAAGTGGCTGGGCAGTAAACTTTACGCTTTGCTGGAACGGTTATGTGCACGATCTTTATTTTGATGTTGATGTAAAAAACGGCGATGGAGTTAATTTGCGGTCCGGTTGTCACGACTGTGTTATTGAAAGAATAAAAGGCATCACAACAGATGACAGTGTTGCAATTAATGCAACGTCGAAAGAGATGAAAAAGTATCCGAACGGTAGGGTTATGTATCCGGGTGATTTGGCAATCCCCCTTAAAACAACAAAGGAAACACGTGAAATATACAATATTAAAGTTCGTGATATTGAAACCTGTGGCAGACATCATGGTGTTATTGTGCTTGCATCAAACGGATGCCAGGTGCATGATATTGAGATTGACGGGTTTACAGAAACCTACCGCACCCCTGAAGAAATGGAAGGCCGCGTGTGGGGATTGAAACGTGAATCAACAATTAAAATCTATACAGGCTACGGCACAGATTATACAGCAGGTGATATTTACAATATAACAGTAAAAAATGTAAAAGCTAAATATGCTGATGCAGCGGTTTACTGTAATTGTGAAGTAAAAAATGTTGTACTTGAAAATATTTCCAACGAAGGTGAAGGGGAAGTATGCAAGCTTGATTACCCTGACGGAATCACAATAAAATAGTTTAACAAAAAAATCCCACCGTATAACGGAGGGATTTTATTTTATTCTTTTTCGGCAATTGCATCTTCAGAAAAAGGCTTGTCCTGTAAATCAAGCAATTTTGTTGTAAGTATTTTTGAAAAGTTTGCAACAACGGCAGTAAGAAGAATGAAACTGTTTACGTTCTGGTCAATATCGCCCGATTCATCAAAAATAGATTTAGTCTGCTCTTCAACAAGGTCAACGAAAAGGTTCATAGAACTTGTGTATTTGCTTACAAAATCATTATATGCATCCTTAACTTCCGATTCATTAAGTACAGCAGGAATAATTCGCTGAATATCCGATATTGAAAGGCTCTGCTTAAGAGAGCAAATCATTATAAGATAAGCAAGATGGATGCGGTTGTATTTTTTCTTTTCGGGCGCAGGCATAATCTTCATTCTTACGTAGTTGTTGATTGCACTTGCAGTAATTACCTGATCGTCTGTGTTTGCAGGTAAAAACGAAAGATATTGTGAAATAAGTGTAATTACCTGATCCATATAAAGCCCGATAGACGGAAGCTCATCCCAGTTGGGAAGAGAATGTTTATTTAAATAGTTCTGCCACCGAAGAAGCTTTCCTGTAATAAGCTTGGAGTTATACATATAATCACCTCATTAAAGGTATTATATCATATGTTTCCTGATATTACAAGACCTATTTTATTCGGCAGGTAAAACGTCTGCCAGTGGGTAAGAACAAATGCATATTTCCTTTATATCAATAGCATTTCCGGTTGTATCAAGTGCATGAAGTTTTTCTATAGTTTCCTCATTGTCAAGCTGTACGGAAACACGGATGTTGTTGTCGGTTTCCATTACAGCGGAGGAAACAACGCCTTTAAGCTCATTATTTTCCATGCCGCTACTGATTTTGCTTTGCAGTTCTGTAAGATAAAGGAGAGTATACTTGCCGGATTTAAACGTAACGGTAGTTTCATTTCTGTTAAGCTCCCGGCAAATAAGTGCCCGGTTTTCGGGAGTATCTTTAGTCAGAACGACATTAAAATTTCCGTTTTCATCCAGGTAAGACCCACCAAAAACAGCCGCCGCTTCGCTTGATAAATTATACGGATTTACAGCATCGGCAAGGGGAGTACCACTTATATCTGCAGGAGGATCGGCAAAGATTTCGCCTTCTCTGTAAGGCTGATTAGGTAAATGTATTACCTCCTGTGAAAACTCTTTGCTTTGAGTATCAGGAAAACCAACATACATGATATTTTCGGGAGAAGACGTATTATTTATAATAGGTATACTTACTGCTGCCACAAGAACCAAACATGCCGCAACGGATGCCCATTTAACCCATTTGAAAGAATTTGATTGTTTCACATCGGTATTATCAATGTCACCTAAAATTTCAAAAAGCTCATTTTTCGTCATAAATCATAGCCCCTTTCGGTCAAATATTCTTTTAAACCCTTTCTTATGCGGTTTAATAAAACGGAAATATTTCCTTCAGATTTGCCAAACAGCTTTGCAATTTCCTTTACTGAATAAGCATACATATAACGATAAACAAAGATGCTGCGTTTTTCTTTTGAAAGAGAAGCCAAAAAAGAGTTTATATCAGAAATAAGCTCTTTTCTGTCAACTTCCTGTTCAACGCTTTCTTTTCCGGAAACAATTTCGGAAAGCTCATCAAGAACCAGATTTATGGTTCCGCCTCCACGTTTTTCTGCGGTGAGATGCTTGTATGTGTCAAAGGAAAGATTTCTTACAATTTTACCTATGTAAGCCGCAAGATTTTCAGGCCTTTCAGGAGGAATTGAATTCCATAGTTTGTGATAAGCATCATTCACACATTCTGCAGCATCTTCGCTATTGCCAAGTATATTTTTGGCAATAGTATTGCAGTAGCTGCCGTATTTTTTTGAAAACTCAGCAAGTGCATCCGGATTTCTGTCAAAAAACAGGCGCACAATATCCTTATCATTCATTTTTGTTTCCTCCTTTCGGTTAAGGGACCCTTTCACTAATATAGACGACAAATGAATATAAATCTTACATAAAAAAATGCTCTGCAAAAAGCAGAGCCTAAAAAACTTACGAATTAAAGTTCTTTAATTTTAGCCTGTGCAGCTGCGAGTCTTGCGATCGGCACACGGAACGGTGAGCAAGATACGTAGTTGAGGCCGATTCTGTGACAGAATTCAACGGATACAGGGTCA
>JAFVVU010000150.1 GCA_017502065.1 Clostridia bacterium
AGGTAGAATACCGCCGTGTAGAAAAGTGGCCACATAAGACCGTAGCCCGCAAAATTCTGTGCAGCCTGAATTACTTCCACTATCATTATAACACGTGCCAGCGCCGTATCTTTAACAAGGGTTATTACCTCGTTTGACATTGGCGCAAGAATTCTTTTTACAACCTGCATAAGTATGATTTTAAAGAAAATCTGAGTTTTCGTCATACCAAGCACTTGTCCCGCTTCATACTGACCTTTTGCAATGCTTTCTATACCACCACGGTATATTTCCGAAAAATAGCATGCATAATTTATTACAAACGCCGCTATTACTGATGCAAAACGCGACAGCACGGGAGTACCGAGCAGAAAGCCCGGAACATAAAAGAATATTATTACCTGAAGCATAAGCGGCACACCGCGTATAATCCACACGAATGTTTTAACCACATATGCAAGAGGCCTAAATTTTGACATTGAGCCAAATGATATTACCAAACCTAAAGGAAGCGCTAACACAAGTGTTAGCGCAAATATCAGGCAGGTGTATTTAAGTCCGCCAATCAGGCTTAAAGTTACTTCCCAAAATCCCATTATTATTTTCCTTATTATTCAATAGTTTCTGTTACTTTAAGAACGTTTTCGAAACCGTATTTTTTAGCAAGGTTCATAAGTGTGCCGTCTGCTTCAAGTTCTTTGATTGCTTTGTTAACTTCTGCTGTAAGCGGGCTGCCTTTTTTGAAACCAACTGCATAAATTTCAGAATCAAGTTCAATTGCTTCAACGATTGCAAGATCTGCATAGTCGCCTTTTCCACAGATGTTCTGTGCAAGAAGAATGTCAACTACGATAAAGTCAACTGCACCGGATTTAACTTCTGTAAATGCATTAATCTGTGCTGTTGTTGAGAAGATTTTATCTGCATCTGTAACAGATTCTGCATATGCAGCACCTGCGCTTCCGCCTTCAACACAAGCTGTTTTTCCTTTAAGGTCTTCTTCTGTTTTGAAAGCTTCTACGTTTGCTGCTTTTGTTACGATACACTGCTGATTAAGCATATATCCGTATGAGAAATCTACAAGATCAGAACGTTTGATTCCGTCGTCAGAAGAGTTTGCTGTGAAACCGTTCCATACGCAATCAATAGCGCCTGAATTAAGTTCGTTGTATTTCTGTCCCCAATCGATAATCTGGAATTCAACATCCATACCGATTTTCTTACCTACTGCCTGTGCAAATTCTGTTTCAAATCCTGTCCAGTTGCCATCTGCATCCTGTTCATTCATTTTTTCAAAAATTGTTACACCACATGTAAGAACATTGTCGCCTTTTGCTGCATTGTTTGCACAGCCTGCCATTACTGCAACCATCATAAGAGCTGCAAGTACAACTGCTAATACTTTTTTCATTTTTCATTTCCCCTTTTATATTAATTAATTTTTAGGTTCCCATATTTTATTACCGTATATATCGGTATAGAAATACATTTTTGCATCGGTATATATTTTTACGCACTCATTATCAAGAATTTCTACTTTCTTGTATTCCGGCGGAGTAATTCTTACCCCGTCTTCTCTTATAACACCGTATTTCCCCTGCTCAGAATATGCGGCAACACCAAACTTAAAATTGCCGAGATATTCATAAACCGGCGATATTACTACCGAACCATCAATATTCATATATCCGAATTTACCGCCGCTTTTAAATACTGTGCGGTTGCCGGATATATCTGCAATATGTTCATGTTTAGGATTTACAACATACTGACCGTCGGCATTTATGATTCCGTACAGTCCGTCTTTTGCAACAACGGCATATCCACCGCCGAACTTACCCGGAACACTGTTTGTATACGGGCCGAAATCCTCGTCTGTTACAAGGTTCCCTTTTTCATCTATAAGATTCCAGGTTTCTCCGGTTCTTACAAATGTGCGGTTTTCATAAAACGCCATACCATAATCATAGCCGTTGTCAATAACCTTGTTACCGGCTTTATCGATATAAAACGATGTGCCGGCACTTCCGTCAGCATTTATTTCCGTAACAAGACAAAGTCCGCTTTTGAACGAATGTCTGCCGCTGGAATGATAAATATTCGGAATAATAAGCTCGCCTTTTGTGTTTACGAAACCTATCTTATCGTCTTTCAGGACAGCGGCAAGCCCTTCCGAAAAATCATACGCCATATCATATACAGCTTCAATTTTTTCACCGGTTTTAATGTTTATAAATCCGCTTTTGTTATCACGTTTATAGATAACAAAATCTTCACTTAAATTTGAAGAAATTGTTTCTTCCGTAATAAAAACAAAATTAAGGCTGCTGTTCAGAAAGCCCTGCTTTTTTCCGACTTGTGCATAATAAAGTCCGTAATTTGCAGGTGAAGCAATATCATAAATATTGTTGTTAAAAACAACTCCCGACTTATTTGCAAAGCAATATCCACCTTCAGCAGGCACCACAAGCAAATCGTGCGGTGTGTTTATATCGGCACTGTAGGTGATGTCCGGATTTGCCGTTACTGCACGGGTTTTAGCCTGCTTTACACCTACATATTCCATAACACCATAAACGGCTATTCCTATCACACAAATTACCGAAAGTGCTATCGCCAGAAACTTTATGTATTTCTGATTCATAATTTTCCCCTCCATACTAACCTGGGTTGTCCGGTCCTTTTTCGGGATACAAAAATTGTGATACATTAAATTTTAACACATATATGTAATATTGTCAAGTTTTTATCCCTCTTTTTGAATTTTTATGCAAAAAAGTGCGGAGTATACATTCATATCACTCCGCACATCATTATTTCTAATACAGAAAGTATTCTCCACTTTCGTCTATTACCGCACACAGTGCACGGAATCTTCTTCCGTACAAATTTATATTATGTGAATATTCTTCCAGTTCTCCAAAAATATTTTCTTCTTCCGAAATCTGCGGAATTGCAACGGAAATATGTATTCCTCCATCCTTTTTTTCACTGAGAACATAATATCCCCTTCCGGTTATAGCACTACGTACACTCCTCAGTGATAAAACATGCATTATAATTGAATATTTATGCACCGAATAATATCCGTTTATCCTTTTCCACCTGAAACCGCCTCCAAAATAGTTCTCCGCTGTAAACTCCTGCGGATAAAATGATGCAATTTCTTCTTCAGGATTCAGAAGCTTTTCTGCCGTTTTTCTTATGTTTTCTTTTCCACCCCAGAATTCAATTTTCCCTCCGCGCGTTATTATAACACCGTTTAAATTCTCCGGTTTACGAAAAGCAAATTTTTCTCTGCCGCCGGACATAGCTCCTATTCGGCACAGCTTTTTATCCTCTACGGCGTACACCTCAAAAAGCTCGTTTTCTTCAAGCGGCAGATGTTTTTTTATGTCCACATCAGCAAATCCTTTTTCCAGTTTTACAACTCCGCCTGCACCGGTATCTGTGTTCAGTATATAGCACTTTTTATTCATATTCCCCGTCCTTAGCTGAAATATTTTGTTATTCCGCTGAATATCGCTCCGGCAAGCTTATTCTGATATTCTTCACTTTTCAGCCGCGCCAGATCCTTTTCATTGGAAAGAAAACCGCATTCCACAACTACGGACGGTATATCTGTTTCACTTAATATGAATATGTTTTTTGACCCGTCTTTAGCAACCCTCATATTTTCAGGGTCTTCCTTGCATACTTCACTTTGTATATAGTCCGCAAGCTGTTTAGACCCGCCGGAATTTGAATAAAACACCTGAGTACCGAAATACTGTGGATCGGAAAATGTGTTCATATGAATACTTACAAAGGCTTCCACATCATATTCGTCAATCATCTTTTTTCTGTTTGCAAGGTCGGCTACCTTACGCTGACGGTTTGCATCATCTTCCGGTGTGCTGAGTGATATGTCTTCTGTTCTTGTCATAAACACTGTGCATCCGCTTTGTTCAAGAAGCGTCTGTAGCTTAAGTGCAACTTCAAGATTAAGGTCTTTTTCCGCTGTGTTGTCCGTTCCTATTGCTCCGCCGTCGGGTCCGCCGTGACCGGCATCAATTATAATTACCCGGTTTGCCGTAGGCAGTGCAGATACCGCGTCCGTTCCTCCGCCAATCCCCGAAATCAGTGCCACAGCTACAAGCGCCACCACTGCCACAATTGCTGCAATTTTTCGTTTTATAACAATTACCATACACGATTTCCTTTCAGATTTTACATTTAAGATATTAAATTTTATTCCCCCAAAACGCCTGATATGCACTGTTTACGCTTATTTTATAATTATTTTACAATTTTGTTACAAAAACCTTGACACACACAAGATATTGTGGTATAATTATTCTATAAAGACAAGATGTAGGTAGGAGTTGGTTCCAATGGGTCACAAATTAGAGTGCATTCGTGAAAGTCTTGAAAAGGAGATTGGCAACAAAGTTCGCGTAACTACCAAGGAAGGCCGCAAGAAAATTGTAGTCCGCCGCGGTGTTATCGAAAAAACATATCCAAGCCTGTTCGTTGTTCGTTTTGAAAACAGAAGCGACAGCGAAGATTGTCGTACATCATTCAGCTACATAGACGTACTTACTCATAACATTGAACTTGCAATTTACAAACCAACAACAGCTTAATAACGAACTGCATAACCGTGTGCACTTCTGCGCACGGTTTCACTTTATCTAAAAGAGGTGACAACAATGGTCTCTACAGTTAAGAGTCTTGGAATATGGGGCATTGACGGATATATAATTGACGTTGAATGCAGTGTTATGCCCGGAATGCCGTCGTTTGACATTGTCGGTCTTCCCGACACTGCAGTTAAAGAATCAAAAGAGCGTGTAATGTCCGCTATTAAATATATGGGTTTTGATTTTCCGCTCGGTAAGGTAACCATTAACCTTGCTCCCGGAAATATCAAAAAAGAAGGGTCAGGTTTTGACCTTCCTATTGCACTTTCCATTCTTATTGCATCGGAACGGATAACAGTGCCAAACATTTCAGATACCGTTTTTGTTGGTGAGCTTTCCCTTAAAGGTGAGCTTCGTCCTGTAAGCGGCGTTCTGCCAATGGTTATCGGCGCACGAAAAGGCGGATTTGAAAATGTTGTTCTTCCTGTCAAAAATGCTAAAGAAGCATGTGTTGTAAAGGACATGAACATTTTTGAGGCACCTTCGTTTTATGATGTTATTGCACATATCAGCGGTCAGCAGGAATTAAACAGGGTTGCAGCAACAGAGGATATTTTTTCCACAGATAATATTTACAGCTGCGATTTTGCAGATGTTAAAGGTCAGGAAACTGTAAAACGCGGTCTTGAAATTGCCGCTGCCGGCGGTCATAACTGCCTGATGATAGGCACGCCCGGTTCGGGTAAATCAATGCTTGCAAGCAGACTTCCCACCATTCTCCCCGACCTTACATTTGAAGAGGCGCTTGAGGTTACAAAAATACATTCAATTGCCGGACTTTTGAATGAAGAAAAATCATTTATCAATACACGTCCGTTCCGTACACCGCATCATTCCACATCAACAATAAGTCTTGCGGGCGGCGGCAGAGTTCCAAAACCCGGCGAAGTTAGCCTTGCACATAACGGTGTTCTGTTCCTTGACGAGTTTCCCGAATTCAATAAATCTGCGCTTGAAATACTGCGTCAGCCTATTGAAGACAGAAACGTTACAATTTCAAGGGTAAATGCAACAATAACATATCCGTCGGATTTTATGCTTATTGCCGCAATGAACCCCTGTCCGTGCGGATATTTCGGAGATAAAAATCATCATTGCACCTGCACAACGGCGCAGATACACAGATATACAAGCAAAATCAGCGGACCTATTTTAGACCGAATTGATTTGCATATTTTTGTTGAGCCGGTTGAATATTCACCGCTGACAAGCAGAGAAAAAGCGGAAAGCTCTGCAGAAATCAAAAAACGTGTCAACAGGGCACGCAAAATCCAGGTGGAACGATATAAGGAGCTTGGAATATATTCCAATGCAAGCCTTGATTCTCAGGATTTAAATACGTATTGCCGTCTTGATGAAACCGCAAAGAAAATTCTTGAATCGGCATTTACAAAGCTTGGGCTTTCAGCAAGAGCATATACAAGAATTGTAAAGGTGGCAAGAACAATTGCCGACCTTGCTGGTGAAGAAAACATAAGCTTTGAGCACGTTTCGGAAGCAATTCAG
>JAFVVU010000151.1 GCA_017502065.1 Clostridia bacterium
AAACACCGGGCGGAACAATCCTTTACGCAGCAATTCAGGACCTTGAATACCTCTGTCTCGACAGAGATACACAGGCGTTTAAACGTCAGGCATCCATCAGATTTGCTGAACTTGTTTACGACGGAAAATGGTTTACACCGCTTCGTGAATCACTCTCAGCAATGGTTGACGAAATGACAAAAACCTGCACAGGTGAAGTTAGACTTAAACTTTACAAAGGAAGCATTTCAAGTGCCGGAACAAAATCTCCGTATTCACTTTATAACGAAGATATTGCAAGCTTTGGTGACAGTAAAGAACTTTATTCACATAAAGATTCCGAAGGCTTTATCAACCTCTACGGTCTGCCGCTCAAGGTTCGTGCAATGATGCAGGAGAAAAATAATAAAAAATAATCGGAGGGTTACAAAATGAAAGCAATTATACTTGCCGCAGGTTACGCAACAAGACTTTATCCGCTTACAATTGATAAGCCGAAAGCTCTTCTTCCAATCTGCGAAAAACCAATCCTCAATTATATAGTTGAAGAAATTGAAACAATTTCGGAAATTGACGAGCTTACTATAGTAAGTAACCACAAATTCTATCCAAATTTTGTACAGTGGCAGGAAACTTATAAATCACGTCTTAAAATCAATGTCCTTAACGATAAATCAACCGACGATTCAAACAAACTTGGTGCAGTTGGCGATATTCAGTTTGTTATTGAGAATATGAAGATTTCCGATGACGTGCTTATTATGGCGGGCGATAACATCTTTACCTTTAAGCTTGTGGATTACTACAATGCATATAAAGAAAAAGATGCCGATATGATTTTAACTAAAGAAATCAACGATGTGGAAGATTTGAAACGTATGGCAAACGTAACTCTTGACGAAACCGGAAGAGTTATCGACCTGGTTGAAAAACCGCCTGTACCCAAATCAAACATTGCCGCATTCGCTTCGTATATTTATAAAAAGGAAACCCTGCCGCTTATAAAACAGTATCTTGACGAGGGTAACAACCCCGACGCACCGGGATTTTTCCCTGCATGGCTGCATAAGGTAAAACCGGTTTATGCATATACCTTTGACGGTGAATGTTATGATATCGGAACTCCGCAGTCTTATGCACAGGTAAACGAAATTTTTGCGAAAAAGGCGTAAATAAAATGTCTTAACCGTGCGAAAACAAAAAAGATATGGTTTTGGTTTATATGTAGCTTGAAGTAAATATAAAGCAGAAGAAATCCGTGAATTGACACGGATTTCTTTTTTATTAAAGTTTTCGCACTTCGGACAAACTTCACCCCTCGCAGTACCTGTGTACAGCTTCGGGCAAGGGCCGAGGCTTTCAGTTTGTCCGATTAAGCCTATTTTCTTTCCGCCTTGGAAAATAATAAAGTAAAATCAAAAAATGCCGCTTAAGCGGCATTTTTTATTGACTTTTTGCGGTAGCAGGTATATAATGAATTTGAATGAGGGGGGTTTATATGAGAATACTTTCAATCGGTAACAGTTTTGCACATGATGGAACAAGATATCTTGAAAAAATCGCATATGCGGATAAAAAGAATATAATGTCGGTGGTTCTCCATATCGGCGGATGCACACTCGAACGCCATTATATGAATATGGTGGCGGATGCTGATGATTATGACCTTATGTTCAACGGCGAATTTACAGGATTTAAAATGTCACTCCGTCAGGCACTTCGTACATACCGCAACGGCGAATGGGATGTTGTAACATTCCAGCAGGCAAGCCACGAAAGTCCGTATTATGAAAAATATCAGCCGTATCTTAATGAGCTTTCGGCATATGTAAGAAAATTTGCGCCAAGCGCAAAACAAGTAATTCATCAGACCTGGGCATATGAACAGGGATGCGAAAAGCTTACTGATATGCTTGGCTACAGCGACCAGGCGGATATGTTCAAGGACGTTAAAAAAGCCTATGCCAAAGCGGCAAAAGATATAGATGCAAAAATAATTCCGTCGGGCGAGCTTTTCCAGAAAATGCTCAAAAACGGATTTGAAAAAGTCCACAGGGATACATTCCACGCATCGCTCGGTGCAGGAAGATACGCTCTTGCGGCACTTTGGTATGAAACCGTAATGGGCGGCGATATCATGAACAACACTTTCTGCGATTTTGAAGAAGAAATTTCAAAAGAAGAAATAGCAATAATCAAAAAATGTGTCCGTGAGGCAGCGGAAGAATACGGGTGGAAATAATGAAAAAAGGATTTTTATACATACTGCTTACGGCAATTGTTTTTACAACACTTGAACCCGTAAGCAAGCTTATAGCAAATCAGGTTGAACCTGTTGCAATGACGTTTATTCGCTTCTTTATCGGCGGTGCAATACTGCTTCCGTTTTCGATAATGCAAATTAAAAAGAAAAATATTAAGCTTAATGCAAAAGACATTTGGGTAATGACACTTCTCGGCGTGCTTTGTATATGTGTAAGCATGGTGCTTCTGCAGTATGCTGTGGCAATTGCCGAATCACCTGCACTTATTGCAATTATCTTTTCGGCAAACTCGGTATTCACAATTATTTTTGCCGCACTTATATTAAAAGATAAAATAACACCAAAAAAAGTTCTGGCGGTATTGCTGTGTCTCCTTGGCGTAATCGTGTGTGCGGATGTAAAATCCGGCACAAATGTGTGGTCGGTAGTGCTTGCGGTGCTCTCTGCAGTATCGTTCAGTCTTTACACAATCTTAAGTAAAAAATATCTTACAAAAGTAACCGGTATAATACAAACGGGAATTTCGTTTTTCGGCGGCAGCCTTGTGCTTCTTATAGCACTTCTTGTAATGGGAACAAACATCGTGCCGATGATAACAATGCAAACAATTCCGTATCTTTTATACCTTGGTATTGCCGTAACGGGAATAGGCTACTGGTCGTATTTCCGTGCGCTTGACACAACATCCGCAACGGAAGCATCAATGGTGTTTTTCATAAAACCGATTTTAACACCGTTTGTTGCTCTTATAATAACAGGCACACCGCTGACGGTGCGGACATTCGTTGCATTAGCTTTGGTAGTAGCAGGATCGCTGCTTGTAGCAATGAAAAAGAAGGCGTAGTGGGCTGATGCCTTTAGCGCAGAACGTTCAATGGCAGTTATCTTAAATTAAGTAAAACAAAAATTAAAATAGTTTGAATATTGTTGAAATCCGCGGAATTGTCCGCGGATTTCTTTTTTATTGGTGCCATTGAACTACGGACACTCTTCACCGCTCGGCGTACCTATGTACGCCGTCGGGCAAGGGCAACAATTCTTGTTGCCTTCAGATTGTCCGTTCTGCATCTAAACTCACCAGCCCTTGGCAGCCCGTCCGTTAGTGCATCCTTTCAAGCGGCTTTAATGCAGGATTATCAATGGGCTTTCCTTCAATGTCAAACCTTGAGCCGTGACACGGACAGTCCCAGCTTTTTTCATCGGGATTCCATTCAAGCTGACATCCTAAATGTGTGCACCGCGTTGATACAATATATGCCCTGCCGTTTTCGTCTTTATATACCCCAACCTTATGACCACCCGCTTCAACAATGCCGCCGTGGGAATTCGGCAAATTCTCGATGGTGGTTTTCGGCAGCCCTAAAAATTCTTTTGAAAGCCCTTTAACAGACTCGGCGGCATCGGCAAGGAAATGCTCTGCAGAGGCAGGAACATTAAATCTTGACGGAGAATAGAGCTTTTCATATTCGCTTCCTCGTTTTGTAATAAGGTCACAAACCACACCTGCACCAACCATTGCACCCGTCATACCCCATTTATTAAATCCGGTAATAACATACATATCGGGTGTGGATGGGGAATATAATCCGGCATACAATACCTCATCAATCGGCACACAGTCCTGTGCCGACCATTTTGCATCAATACTGCAATCGGGGAAAAAGCGTTTTGCAGCCTCTTCAAGCTCGGAGTACCGTCCGCCCTCTTTATTTTCGCCGGTGCGGTGCTCGCCGCCGCCGATAATAAGATAGTCGCCGCTGCTTCGGAATGAATATCCGCCGTCCGCACCGTAATACATTCCGTCAAGGGTATTGCCGCCGGTTATTGCAACGGCATACGCACGTGACTGGTGCATACGCGCAAAATAATATCCCGGTGCATTGATAAACGGATAGTGAGTTGCAACAACAATATGTTTTGCTTTAATGTTTCCGTGGTTTGTAATAATGGTGTTGTCACGAACATCAAGAGCGGCTGTGTTTTCGTAAATTTTAAGATTTTGTGTAAGCGCACCTAAAAATTTAAGCGGATGAAACTGCGCCTGATTTTTAAACTCAAGCGCATTTTTTACTGCAAAAGGTAAGCTTGTGTGGCAGCTTGTCCTGCATGGAATACCAAGCTTTTTTGCCGCCTCAAATTCATCTTCAATTATCTTATCATCCGAAACGGCATATAAATACGACGGCAGAATTTCAAAATCACAGTCTATGTTTAAATCACGGATAATTTCTTCATACTGCCTGATTGCCTCCTCGTGTGATTTGGCGTAAAGAGACGCCGCATCAACTCCAAAATGTTTAATAAGCCTGCCGTAACAAACGCCGTGTTGCGACGTTATTTTGGCAGTGGTGTTTTTTGTCTGACCACCGCAAATGCGGTCTTTTTCAATAACAACAGTGTCAATTCCCCGACTGCATAACAGGTGGGCACATAAAATCCCGGCAATGCCACCACCGATGATTATGGTATCAGCCTGAATATCGCCCGTAAGTTCGTGGAAACTTTGTATTTTTACATCTTTAGTCCATATGGAATTCATTTTGTCACCTCTTAAGAAAGTATCTGTAAAAATGCAAAATATATAAGTTGATATTGAAAAACATAGTAAATTATTATATAATAGATTATGAAATCAATGAATTGCCTTTGGCATGAATTGAAAATCAAAATTTTCATGAATTGAGCCTGGCGGCTCATGAATTGCACCTGCGGTGCATTGGAAGGTGGGGAAAATATGTTTGACGCACTTGGGATAATTGCATTTTTACTTATAATCGTTTGTGTTATAATGCTTATAACATCAATCTTTTCAAGAAGAGTAAACAGAAAACTCTGGATTATGATTGTAATAGGGGCGCTTGTGGTATTTTTTGCATCATACGGCATTGATACTGCAATAGATAAAAATAAGCAGCCACCGGTGATAGATTTTACTGGAGTAACACCGGACCCGACCCCAACGCCGACCCCGACACCAACACCTGAACCGACTCCCGAACCGGAGGAGGAAGAACCTGCTGACGATGAAGAAGAGCCGGAAGAAGTGACAAACGAAGATGAAGAATAATATATTTGGGTTTTTTAAAGTTGGCGGAATAAATGACGGCGAGCGTCTTGCGGCGAAGTATCTTAAAAAGCTTGGATATAAAATAATTTCGCAGAATTATAAGGCTAAAATGGGCGAAATTGATATTATAGCGCAGGACGGCGACATCCTTGTTTTTGCGGAAGTAAAACAAAGGACATATGACGATTTTGGCGCACCCCGTGAGTTTGTAACAAAAGAAAAACAGCGTAAAATAAAAAATACGGCTCAGCTGTATATATTAAAAAATAAGTATGCCGGAAACGTGCGCTTTGATGTGGTTGAAGTTCTGGGTAAGGATATAACGCACATCAAAGACGCATTTTAAAGTGAATTATTGCAAATCACCATCGTAGGGCACGACCTGTGTGTCGTACCGCAAACGGAAGGCCACATAGGGCATTCCCTACAAAGGGATTACAGGCAGTAATACAAGGAGAATTTATGATACATATTTATACCGGTGACGGAAAAGGAAAAACAACCGCCGCCTGCGGACTTGCACTTCGCGCGGCAGGATGCGGCAAAAATGTGCTTGCGGTGCAGTTTTTAAAAGACGGCACAAGCGGAGAAATATGCGCATTTGAAAGCTTTAAGAATATTAAAGTAATGTCAACTGAAACAAAAGGCTTTTTGTTGAATATGACAGATGCGGAAAAGAAGGAAACAAAAGCAGCGCACGACAAACTGTTTAAAACGGCAGTTCAGAAAGCAGCAGATTTTGATGTAATTGTTTTTGATGAAATCTTAGGTGCAATTTCTGCCGGAATGATAGACGAGGGTGCAGTGGTTGACTTTCTTAAAACAAATCCCGAACCCGAAATAGTACTGACAGGACGGAATGCAAGCAAGGCATTAATTGAGCTTGCCGACTACGTCAGCGAAATTAAATGTGTTAAACACCCAATGGAAAAAGGCATACCTGCTCGTCAGG
>JAFVVU010000152.1 GCA_017502065.1 Clostridia bacterium
ACCAAGCTTGTCCTCGGAATTTTTGAATTTGTCAAATGCCCAGCGAGCAAATTTGATAACAACGTAATCTCCGTTAGGAACATATTTATCAAGAGTTTTATCTTTCCAGTAGGGGATTTCGTCAAGTGTAAGACCTGTTGCAAGCATTGCAGATACAAGAGCAATAGGGAAGCCTGTTGCTTTTGATGCAAGTGCTGAAGAACGTGATGTTCTCGGGTTGATTTCAATAATAACAACCTGGTCTGTTACGGGGTTATGTGCCATCTGAACGTTTGTTCCGCCGATAACACCAATTGCGTCAACAATTGAATATGCATATTTCTGCAGTCTGTCCTGAAGCTCTTTTGAAATTGTGAGCATCGGAGCACTGCAGCAGGAGTCACCTGTATGAACACCCATCGGGTCAATATTTTCAATCATACAAACGGTAATCATATTACCTTTTGCGTCACGAACAACCTCAACTTCAAGCTCTTCCCAGCCGATAACGGACTGTTCAATAAGAACCTGACCAATCATACTTGCGGCAACACCACGGGAAACAATTGTTTTAAGCTCATCAATATTATAAACAATACCGCCGCCTGTTCCGCCCATTGTATAAGCAGGACGAACAACTACAGGGTATCCGAGTTCGTTTGCAATTTCAGCAGCTTCTTCAACAGAATAAGCAGGAAGACTCTTCGGCATATCAATACCGAGCTTGTCCATTGTCTTTTTGAATTCAATTCTGTCCTCGCCGCGTTCAATAGCGTCAAGCTGAACACCAATAACCTCAACATTATATTTGTCAAGCACACCTGCTTTTGCAAGTTCAAGACTGAGGTTAAGACCGGACTGACCGCCAAGGTTGGGGAGAAGAGCGTCGGGACGTTCTTTTTCAATAATAGCGGTAAGTCTGTCAACATTAAGAGGTTCTATATAAGTAACGTCGGCAGTAGACGGATCTGTCATAATTGTTGCCGGGTTGGAGTTTACAAGAACAATTTCGTAGCCAAGATTTTTAAGTGCTTTACAAGCCTGTGTTCCGGAGTAGTCAAACTCACAAGCCTGACCAATAATAATAGGGCCGGAACCGATAATCATAATCTTATTTATATCGTCTCTTTTAGGCATATTCTAACATCCTTTCAAAAATTTTTCAGTTATAAAACTCTAAAAAAAATGCCCGAAGAATAAATATTTCAGGCATTCAAAAAAATTATTTTTCATTAAGATTGAATTTTTTTCTGAATTTTTCAACACGTCCGCCTGTATCAACAAGCTTCTGTTTACCTGTGAAAAACGGATGGCATTTAGAGCAAATTTCAACAGAAATATCATCTCTTGTGGAACGAGTTTCGATAGTAGCTCCACATGCGCATTTTATTGTTGTCGGCTGGTAATTCGGATGTATTCCTTCTTTCATATATTAACACTCCTTCCAAGTATCATCTTTGCATTTTCTAAAGTATTATAACACACAAAACTACAAAATGCAAGTGTTTTTTAAAAAAATTTAAAAAAGTATTGCAAACTTTATTTAATTATGTTAAAATACATATAAAGATAAAGGCAATGACCGGGAAAAGTAGGTATATGTGCACGAATAAGAGAGAAGGCGCCATGGGCTGAAAGCGCCATCGCGTACGCAGTATACTGAAGTTCACCTGCGAGCTGCGCCCTTGAACATTTCTTTAGTAGGGGGCGACGGGTAAGAACCGTTATATTCTTTAAAAGTGCCGACAAACAGTCGGAATTTGGGTGGTACCGCGAAAGATAAATGCCTTTCGTCCCAATGGGGCGGAAGGCTTTTTTTATGGAAAGGATGATTGAAATGAAAGAGATGCTGGCTAAAATAAGAGAAACAGCAGCACTTGAAATTTCCGCAATCAACATTGATTCGGAAGAAGCAAAAACTCTTCTTGAAGATGCAAGGGTAAAATACCTCGGTAAAAAAGGTGAGCTTACATCTGTACTTCGTGGAATGGGAGGACTTAGTCCGGAAATGCGTCCCGTAATCGGACAGGTTTCCAACGAAGTAAGGGAATTTATTGAAAAAGCGATTGAAGAAAAGAAAAACCTTATTGCAGAAAGAGAATCTGCACTCCGTCTTGAAAAAGAGGTTATTGACGTAACAATGCCGGGTAAAAGAAATACAAGCGGCAGACTTCATCCTCTTACACAGGTTTTAACTGAAATTGAAGATATATTTATAGGACTTGGATTTGAAATTGCTGAAGGTCCGGAAGTTGAACTTGATTATTATAACTTTGAAGCACTCAATATTCCTAAAAACCATCCTGCAAGAGATACTCAGGATACATTCTATATAAATGATAACATAGTACTCCGAACACAGACATCACCAATGCAGATCAGGGTTATGGAAAAAACTGCGCCCCCGATAAGAATTATCGCACCGGGCAGAGTTTATCGTTCTGATGCTGTTGATGCAACACACAGTCCGCTCTTCCACCAGATAGAAGGTCTTGTAATTGATAAAGGTGTTACAATGGCAGACCTTAAAGGAAGCCTTGAATTGTTTGCTAAAAAGCTCTACGGTGAAGATGCAGTAATCCGTTTCCGTCCGCATCACTTCCCGTTTACAGAACCGTCAGCTGAAGTTGACATCTGCTGTTTCTCCTGCGGAGGAAAAGGCTGCAGACTTTGTAAAGGTGAAGGCTGGATTGAAATTCTTGGTGCCGGAATGGTACACCCGAAAGTTCTTGAAACCTGTGGCGTAGATCCGAAAGAATACAGTGGCTTTGCGTTCGGTCTCGGACTTGAAAGAATTGTTATGCGCAGATTCGATATTAATGATATGCGTTTGCTTTATGAAAACGACCTTCGTTTTCTTAAACAGTTTTAATAGGGGGTAGTGTACAATGAAAGCATCAATGACATTTATTAATGACTATGTAAATATTAAAGATATTGACCCGAAAACTTTTTCTGATGAAATGACCATGTCGGGTACAAAGGTTGAGGGATATGAAAATTTAGGCGCGGAAATAAACAACGTTGTTGTCGGCAAAATTCTTTCCGTTGAAAAACATCCCGATGCAGACAAGCTTGTTGTTTGTATGGTAGATGTAGGAAATGAAACAATCCAGATTGTTACAGGCGCACCAAACGTATTTGAAGGAGCGCTTGTTCCGGTTGCACTTCATAAATCCAATCTTCCGGGCGGAGTTAAAATCACAAAAGGAAAGCTCCGTGGTGTTGAATCCTGCGGTATGTTCTGTTCACACGAAGAACTCGGCATGAACCTTTCCGATTACGAAGGCGCATGTGAAGACGGTGTTATTATATTTAAGGAAGATATTGCTCCGGGTACAGACGTAAAAGAAGCTCTTTCGCTTGATGAAAATATAATTGAATTTGAAATCACACCTAACCGTGCAGATTGCTACAGTGTTCTCGGTATTGCAAGAGAAGCTGCAGTTACATTCGGAAGACCGTTTAATCTTAAGAAACCAAAAACAACAGGTAACAGCGAAAAAGCTTCCGATTATGCAAGCATCGAAGTTGAAGACACAGTTCTTTGTCCGAGATATGCTGCACGAATTGTTAAAAACGTAAAAATCGGTCCGTCGCCGAAATGGCTCCGTGACAGACTTAAAGGTTGCGGAATCCGTTCAATCAACAATGTGGTTGATATAACAAACTTCCTCCTTGTTGAATACGGTCAGCCGATGCATGCATTTGACCTTTCATATCTTGAAGATTCGAAAATTGTTGTAAGACGTGCAAAAGACGGCGAAAAAATTACAACACTTGACGGTATTGAAAGAAACCTTGATTCTTCAATGCTTGTTATTGCTGACAGCAAAAAACCTGTTGCAGTAGCAGGTGTTATGGGTGGCGAAAACTCCGAAATCAAAGAAGATACAAAAACACTTCTTTTCGAATGTGCAAACTTTGACGGTGCAAGCGTACGTGTTACTGCAAAGAAACTCGGACTTCGTACCGAAGCAAGTGCACATTACGAAAAAGGTCTTGACCCGTATATGATTGAGGATGCCGTAAACCGTGCATGCGAGCTCATTGAAGAACTTGGTGCAGGTGAAGTTGTAGGCGGAATTATTGATGTAAATAACGCTCCTGCCGATAACAGAAAAATCACATTCAATCCTGCGGAAATTAACGCATTCCTCGGATGTGAAATCGATAAAGAATTCATGGTAAAAACACTTACCGACCTTGAATTCAAATTTGACGGAGATAAGGTTATTCCGCCGACATACCGTGCAGATGTTGAAGCAATGGCAGACCTTGCGGAAGAAGTTGCAAGATTCTACGGATATAATAATATCCCGACAACACTTCTCCGTGGTGAATCAAAACCGGGCGGCAGAAATGCAAAACAGCTTGCAAAAGCAAAAATCAAAAATGCACTTGTTGCACTCGGTATGTATGAAATCAATACCTATTCATTCATTTCACCGAAAATGTTTGATTTAATAAGACTTCCGGAAACAGATGAAAAACGTAATGTTGTAAAAATCCTCAATCCGCTTGGTGAAGAAAACTCTGTAATGAGAACAACACTTATCGGTTCAATGATGGATATTCTTACAAATAATAAAAACCACAGAAACGCTGATGCAAAGCTTTTTGAAATGGGTAATATCTATATCCCGACAACTCCGGACGAACTCCCGATTGAAAAAGAAAAAGTTGCAATCGGTATGTACGGCAACGTTGATTTCTATGATATCAAAGGTGCTGTTGATGACCTTGCAGATGTTATAGGTCTTTCAGGGCTTCGCTACGAAGCAGCAGTCGACAATCCGTCATTCCATCCGGGAAGATGTGCAAAAATCACAGTTGGCGGAGAAATGCTCGGCTTTATTGGTGAAATTCATCCTGAAGTTGCAAAGAATTATGGCTTTACGGAAAGAGCATATGTTGCAGAGCTTGATTTTGAAACAATCTTAGCAAATATGAATTCAGAAAAAACATATAAAGAAATGCCGAAATTCCCTGCAGTAACAAGAGACATCGCCGTAATTATGGACGAAAAAACTCCTGTTGCCGATATGGAAGATGTAATCAAAGGCGTATGCAAAAACCTTCTTGAAGAACTTACTCTCTTTGACGTATATAAAGGAAACCAGATTGAAGAGGGTAAAAAGAGTGTTGCATATTCACTTACACTCCGTTCAAGCGAAGGAACTCTTGCAGATGAACAGATAACTGCAATGATGGATAAAATCGTTAAAATGCTTGGTGAAAAGCTTGGTGCTACACTGAGATAATGAGGTGACAAAAAAGTGTTTGCATATATAAAAGGCACAACTTCTTTCGTAAACAATGAATTTGCGGTTGTTGAAGCCGGTGGGATAGGGTATAAAATATTTATGCCCTTATCCGAAAGCAGCGCAATGCCGCTTGGTTCCGAAACAAAAGTTTATACTTATATGTATATCCGCGAAGGAATTCTTGATGTGTACGGATTTACCTCGGAAGAAAGTCTGCGCATATTTGAAATGCTTATCGGTATTTCGGGCGTTGGCCCGAAAGCGGCAATTGCAATACTTAACGTAATGTCGCCATCGGAATTTATAACCGCACTTGAAACAGGGGATGCAAAGGCAATAACCCGAGCACAGGGTATAGGTACAAAAATTGCACAAAGGGTAATTCTTGAACTTAAAGGTAAACTTGATTTGTCCACAGGTGCAGAAACTGTGCGCGCACCTAAAAATGCGGCATATGAAGAAGCAGTTGCAGCACTTGTTTCTCTTGGATATTCACCAAGTGATGCTGATAAAGCCCTTGCGGGAGTAACCCCGGGAGACACGGAAAGTATGATTAAGCAGGCGCTTAAAAATCTGTTTTAATGTAAAGTGGAGGTGCTTATGGAAGATATTCGCTCAGTTACGGGTAATTTTATAGGCGAAGATGCAGAAATTGAATATAGCTTAAGACCGAAAACCCTATCTGAATATTTCGGTCAGGATAAGGTTAAAGAGAATTTAAGCGTGTTTATAGATGCGGCAAAACAAAGAAAAGAAGCACTTGACCACGTGCTTTTATACGGACCGCCGGGACTTGGTAAAACAACCCTTGCAGGTATAATTGCAAACGAAATGAATGTTAATTTCCGTGTAACATCCGGTCCTGCAATTGAAAAGCCGGGTGACCTTGCGGCAATCCTTACAAACCTTGCACCAAACGATATTTTGTTTGTGGATGAAATCCATCGCTTAAGCCGTAGTGTTGAAGAGGTACTTTATCCGGCAATGGAGGATTTTGCCCTTGATATTATAATAGGTAAAGGACCCAGTGCCCGTTCAATACGTCTTGATTTGCAGCCGTTTACACTTATTGGCGCAACAACAAGAGCAGGTCAGCTTACATCACCGCTTCGTGACAGATTCGGTGTTATAATGCGCCTTGAACTCTATACTAATGAAGAACTTTGTGAAATTGTAAAACGTTCGGCAAGAATTCTCGGTATCGGCATTGAAGAAGACGGCGCAATGGAAATTGCAAGCCGTTCAAGAGGAACCCCACGAATTGCAAACCGTCTTATTAAACGTGTGCGTGACTTCGCGCAGGTAAAAGG